>JBFMHE010000010.1 GCA_040752355.1 Nitrospirota bacterium
CTGCCGTGCCATGATAATGTCCCTTCCTGCCATCGCTGCCTCCTTACTTAAAAAGAAGCAGTTTAGCACCTCCTCAATAGGACATTTCTAAATTGGCAACTGAGGACATTATCATTTTGGCGTTACATGAGGCGGTAAAAACGGCCACTATCCTCTCACGCACCCGCACTTCGCCCCCTGCCAGGCGTCCCGCAGCGCGAAGCGGTGTTCAATATCGCGGATGATCTCCTGCCTGTTCCTGCCCCAGAGCGGCGCGATCAGGATATCGTCGGGCGCTGTCGCAAAGAGCCGCTGCAGCACGATATCCGGGGAGAGGCGTTCGATGAAGTCGACGAGGAAATCGAGGTACTCCTCGTAGCCGAAGACCGGGAAGGGCTCCCGCTCGTACAACTGCGCGAGGGGCGTGTCTTTCACGACCTGGAGCTGGTGGATCTTGAGAAACCGCAGGGGGAGGTTCGAGAGTTCGTCAGCCATGGCGAGCATCTCTTCCCTGGTCTCGGTCGGAAATCCGACGATGATATGGGCGCCCGTATGGATACCCCGGTCCCTGGTGAGCGCAAGGGCGTTGAGGAAGGTCCGGTAGTCGTGCCCTCTCAGGATGAAGTCGAGCGACTTGTCGTAAACGGACTGTATGCCGTACTCGACGAGGATGAAATGATCCCTGGCGAGACGCTCGAGGAGCGCGATCTTCTGCTCGTCGATGCAGTCCGGCCTGGTGCCGATCGCGAGGCCTATGATCGAGGGTACGGCGAGCGCCTCCCGGTAGACCTTCTCGAGCTCCTCTATCGGGGCATAGGTATTCGTGAAGGGCTGGAAATAGACGAGGAACCTGCCCGCCTTGTAACGGCCCGAGAGGTAGCGGATTCCCCGCTCGATCTGGTCGGTGAGCGATATCTCCGGGGTGCACGCGGAGGGCCTGAAGCTGTCGTTGTTGCAATAGATGCAGCCGGTCACCCCGAGGGTGCCGTCCCTGTTGGGGCAGGTGAAGCCTGCGTCCACATTCACTTTATAGACCGTCGTGCCGAAGCGCTTCTTCAAATAAGGCCCGAATGCGTTAAATCTGCTCGCCATTATCACTCAATTATCAAGTTTTGATCGCCCGAATGTCAAATAACCGGGCAAAACATCTTTGTTTATAAAAGGGAAAGAATTATTTTTTCTGTTTTATCATTGTCCATGTTTTGCTATAATTTGTAATAGTTTCATTTTTCTCTAAATTTCTTCCTGGGAGGGTACATGACTATACAAGGACTCATGGAACAGGGGTTGAAGGATGTCGTCGAGGTGAGGGATGGAGCGGTAGCGGTAAAGGACAGGAACGCCGTGCGGAACATGATGGATCAGTTGATCTACAACGCGGTGTTCGAGCCTGACGACGAAAAGAGAAAGGCGCTCTTCATCCTGGTCAAGGAGATCGCCAAGGCCTGCGGCGCCGTGCCTGCGTCGATTCAGGGGCTGTATGAAGAGATGGGGAGAAATTATCCGGGATTCACGGTCCCGGCGATGAATATAAGGGGGCTTACCTACGATACCATACGGGCGGTCTTCAGAAAGGCGCAGGAGCTGAAGTGCGGTGCTATGATCTTCGAGATCGCCCGGTCCGAGATCGGCTACACGAAGCAGCGGCCGCTCGAGTACGCGACCGTCGCCCTCGCCGCTGCGGTGCGGGAGGGGTACGAGGGCCCGGTCTTTGTGCAGGGAGACCACTTCCAGCTCGTGAGAAAGAACTACCTGAGCGGCCCGGATCTGGAGATCAACTATATCAAAGGGCTCATCGCCGAGGCGATCGAGGCCGAGTTCTACAATATCGATATCGACACTTCGACGATCGTCGACCTCGACAAGCCTACGGTCAAGGAGCAGCAGCGGCCCAATTTCGAGAGGACGGCGGAGCTTGCGGCGCATGTCCGGCAGATGCAGCCGGCGGGCATCGATGTCTCGATAGGCGGCGAGATCGGCGAGATCGGCAGCAAGAACAGCACGGTCGAGGAGCTCGAGGCCTATCTCTCCGGCTTCCAAGAGACCTTCAAGGGCGCAAAGGGCCTGAGCAAGCTGAGCGTCCAGACCGGCACCAGCCACGGCGGCGTAGTGCTGCCCGACGGTACGCTCGCCAAGGTCAAGATCGATTTCGACACCCTCCGGATACTCTCCGACCGGGCGCGGAAGCAGTTCGGACTCTCGGGCTGCGTGCAGCACGGCGCCTCCACGCTTCCGGAAGACGCTTTCAACATGTTCCCCGAGACCGGGACCTCGGAGGTCCACCTGGCGACGGGGTTCCAGAATATGGTTTACGACAGCAAACACCTTCCCAAAGAGTTCAGGGACGAGGTCTATGCCTTCATCAAGACCGAATACGGCAAGGAGTGGAAGGAGGGCCAGACCGAGGAGCAGTTCTTCTACAGCACCAGAAAAAAGGGCTTCGGGCCCGTAAAGAAGAAGTGGTGGGACCTTCCGGCCGACGTCAAGGGTCCGATCATGAAGGAGCTGGAAGAGAAGTTCGGCCATCTCTTCGAGAAGCTCAAGGTGACCAACACCGTCGATATCGTGAAGAGGACGGTGAAGCCGGTGGCGGTCAAGAAGGAGATCAATACGAGCCTGTTGGGCTTGTAGTCCCGTCTTGCTGTCGAGGGGTTGAGGCCGGCGCTCTCTTGAGCGCGGCCTCGGCCCTTTTTACCATTAATACCCGCTCTTTTCCGGAGGTTGACCATGGAACGGCAGGACGTGGACCCGGGACTCCCCCTCATCCAGGATGCTGACCTGAACGGCAAGGTCGTCCTGGTCAGGTTTGACCATAATGTCGTCAAGGACGGCGCGATCAAGGACCCCTACCGGATCGACCGCTCGATCGGAACGCTCTTCAATATCGTCGAGCGCGGCGGCAGGCCGATCCTGATGACCCATGTAGGACGGCCTAAAGATAAAAAGACGGGGGAGATCACGTGCAGACCCGAGGAGTCGGTGGAGCCTATCGTCGAGTACCTCGAGCACAAGCTCCACACGAGATTCCATATCCCCCGGTTTGCCGTGGATCCGGCCCTCGGCATTACGAGCATCGATACCTCGATCAATATCGCCATACGCGACCTGAGGGCGCGGAACATCGGCGGCATCTACCTGCCCAATACCCGCTGGTTCCAGGGGGAGGAGGCGAAGGGCGAGGCGCGGGAGCGGCTCGCGCTCCAGCTCGCCGGCCTTGCCGACATCTATGTCAACGACGCCTTCGGCTCGTGGCAGGCCCACGCCTCGACCTATGAGGTGACCAAACATCTCCCTTCCTACGCGGGGTTCCTGATGCAGCAGGAGATCGCCAGGCTCAACGCGGTCATCAACCCCGAGCGCCCCTTCGTCGCGGTCGTCGCCGGCGCGAAGTACGACACGAAGATAGGCCCGCTCTACGCGATCTATGATAAAGTAGATAAGCTGATCCTCGGCGGGGTGATCTACAACGCCTTCCTCTGCGCGAAGTACGGGGTGACCGTGAAGGGGGTCTCGGAGAGCGATATCATCGCGGCAAGAGAGCTGGTCGAGAAGGACCGGGTGAACCGCAAGATCGTCGAGCTTCCCTATGTCGTGGAGTCCGATACGCTCGAGGGCAAGGTGGAAGGGAAGTACCGGACGCTCTCGATACGGGATTTCAGGCAGGGCGCCGGCTATAAGTACCTGCTCGACATCGATCCGAAGTCGTTCGAGGACCGGCTCGTCTCCGAAACGATCTCGGCGGCGAGGACGATCTTCGTCAACGCCGTGATGGGATTCACGCCCCATTTTACCGAGGGCTCGGCGGCGCTGGACGGGACGATCGACCAGAACAGGAGCGCGCTCAAGATGTACGGCGGCGGCGATACGCTGCAGGAGTTCAAGAATCTCTGCCCCGGTCTTTACCTCTCCGTGCTGGATAATGCACAATATTACTTCTTCACCGGAGGGGGGACCGTGCTGACCGCCATCGAACAGGGCAGCCCCTACGGCCTCAAGCCGGTGCAGGCCCTGCTCGAAAACAAGAGAGTTACGGTTCGCTAGCTTTTTGTCGATAATAGATATTACGGGTAGAGGAGGAAGTAATGGCGAGCATCAAGAGGATCGGTGTCATAACCAGCGGCGGTGATTGCGGCGGCCTCAATGCGGTCATCAAAGGGATGTCCCGCGAGGCGTATTTTCACGGCATCGAGTCGGTCGTCATCCCCAACGGCTACGCAGGGCTCTACAACCTGGTCGATCTCGAGAATGTCGTGCTGCTCAATGCGGAGCGGGTCAGCAGGATCGAGGCCTCCCTCGCAGGCTCCGAAGCGGGCCACTCCCGGGTGAAGATCAGCAAGATAGCGGACCCGAACAAATACGAGCGGATCAAGGCAGGGCTCAGGAAGTTCGGCATCGACGCCCTCGTTATCAGCGGCGGCGACGATACGGGGAGCGTGGTGGTAGACCTCAACTCCCAGGGCATCCCCTGCATTCACGTCCCCAAGACCATGGACCTCGACCTCCAGCCCTACAGCGTCGGCGGCGACTCCTCGGTGAACAGGATCGCCGAGTTCACGAGGGACCTCAAGACCACCGGGCTGAGCCATAACCGTATCCTCATCATCGAGGTCTTCGGCCGCTATGTTGGCCACACCGCGCTCCGGGGCGGCGTGGGCGCCGAGGCCGACTGCATCCTCATCCCCGAGATCCCGGTCGATCTCGATGTCGTCTACGACCACATGAAGACCACCTATTGCAATAGAGTGCTGCGGAGCGATGTGAAGGCGGGAACGTATATGATCGTGGTCGCCGAGGGTATCAAGAACGCCAGCGGCGAGATGCTCTTCGACGAATCCGCAGGCGTCGACGCCTTCGGCCATAAGAAGCTCGCCGGCGCCGGAAGATTCGTGCGCCAGCAGATGGAAAAGCGGTTGAAGGGCGACCCCGAGATCAAGGAGTTCATGAAACAGACCGGCATGTTCGCCCCCGGCGTCTACGAAGTGCCGGAGGCGCGCGAAGTGACGCCGGGCCACCTGGTGCGGTGCGGCGGCTCTTCGGCCTATGATGTCAATTTCGGCTACAAGGCAGGCGCTGCCTCGGTGCTCCTCCTGCTCCAGGGCAAGGCGGGCGTCACCGTCGTGGATGTCAACGGCCATAAGATCTGTTACATGCCTACGGCCGAGGCGATCAGGCGGCGTGAGGTCGACCTCAACGAGATCGCCCTGTATGAAAGCCTGGGCACCTGCTTCGGGAGAAAGCCGCAGCCCTTCGCCTTCGAGCTGATCGAGAAGAGCGGAGCTGTCGGCAGACACCTGTAAGGCCCCGGGACGCGAGATATGAGAGGATGGTAATGAATAGAAAGGAAAACGGGATCGTAGGGATAATCGTGGGCGGCGGTCCTGCGCCCGGCATCAACGGCGTCATCAACTCGGTTACGATCGAGGCCGTGAACCAGGGCAAGAAGGTGGTCGGCATCAAGGGGGGGTTCAAACCCCTTTTTGACGGCAATACCGATTGCGCGCTGCCCCTTACTATCCAGGACGTCTCGAGGATCCACACCCAGGGCGGCTCGATCCTGAGGACCTCCCGCGAGTATCCCGACAAGGTGAAGCAGAAGTTCAAGACGCTGATGTCTACGCTCAAATATATGGGGATCCAGCACCTCGTGACGGTCGGCGGCGAGGGCACGCTCTTCATGGCCAACTGGATCGAGCGTGAGTCGCGGGGATTGATGAATGTCGTTCATGTACCCAAGACTATCGATAACGACATTCCGCTGCCGGGCGGCGTCGCCACCTTCGGGTACCAGACGGCGCGCCATATCGGCGTCCAGATCGTCCAGAACATCATGGAAGATGCGAAATCGACGGGGCGGTGGTACTTCATCACCACCATGGGCAGGCATGCCGGCCACCTTGCCCTCGGTATCGGCAAGGCCGCCGGCGCAACGCTCACCCTTATCGCCGAGGAGTTCCCCGAAGAGAAGCTTTCGCTGAAGAAGGTCTCCGACCTGATCGCCGGCTCGATGATCAAGCGGATGGCCTACGGCATCGACCACGGCGTGGTCGTCCTCGCCGAGGGCGTCTCCGAGAAGTTCGACCTCGAGGAGCTGAGCCAGCACGAGCAGCTCGAGAAGGACGAGACCGGAAGGATACGCCTTTCGGAGATACAGCTCGGCCGCGTCCTGAAGAACTTCGTGCACAGGACCCTCGATGGCCTGGGGATGAAGGTGACCGTCGTGGACAAGAACATCGGGTATGAGCTGCGGGCCGCTCCGCCCATCCCCTACGATCTCGAATACACGCGCGACCTCGGCTACGGCGCTATCCGCTATCTCCTCAAGGGCGGCACAGGGGCGATGATCGTCCTGATGGACGGCCACCTGAGGCCGATCCCCTTCGTCGAGGTCGTGGATTACGCGACGGGAAAGGTAAAGGTCCGGACCGTCGATATCACCTCCGAGACGTACGAGGTCGCCCGCAAATACATGATACGGCTCAAAAAGAGCGATTTCGAGGGCGAGACGCTCGAGCGTCTTGCCCATACGGTCAACCTCTCCCCCGCTGCATTCAAGGACCGCTTCGAGTATCTGGTCGGTCTTCCCAGCCCTGCCTCCTTCGGTTCATAAATCGGGCCGGTACGCCTCACCACAGGCGCACAGCAATTTCTGGTATCCGGGGAGATAAAAGATCTCTCTGCGTTCCCCTCTGACTGCAGGACCGGCCGGATTTTACCTGCTCCGAGGTGGTCTTGCGGATTTTCCGTCCCTCGTGCTGCCCGGCCCTGTCGCCGCAAAGCTCGGCATTCTTGATGCTGCAAACGGCGTTCCGCTCGAGCAGCCCTTTTTTCATGAAAAAAGAGCGCTATCCGCACCGCTGCCCCCGACGAAGAAGTTGACAATCCGTCTTCTTTCGCTAAAATTTATTTTGGGAGGTAAGTAGAAGCTTGCGTCCTAGCGACTTCAATCGGTATCGTTTCAACCGGGCGATAAGGAGACGGATTGTCAATTTCATGACATTGATTGAAATGACATGGTTCGTGTCAAAACAGGCAGGCCAAAAATGATTCATATAGCGCTCTCTAATATTAAGTCTTTTTAATTTTAAGCACTTTCGAGTCCGGCATCTATTATGCATACAAGTTTTAACCTAAGTTGCCTTTGGAGCCGGGCTTTTTTGATGCCCGCAACGGTGTATATAGGGATAGAGCCGCTCAGCCGGATGCGTTGCCGGCTGGAACCGGCCGGAACAGGAAAGAGGGGGCAGCGAGACGAGACATCGAACAGGACGCTTGGAAGGAGGTGGAAGGGGGACACGCCGGCAGAACAGACTGAAGCCGTCGATTTAGGGGCTGTGACCGTTTCCCCGTAAAGAGGGGGAAAACAGCGGGTTGAACCAGAAGGCGAAGAGCCCGGTTTTCGGAAAAAAACAACAAGAGCGGAGGCTGGTTATGAGAGGGAAGACAACGCGTACTAATGCTTTGAGCAGTTCTTTTTTCAAGGGACTTCTTGCAGTGGTGATGCTCCTTGCCTGGGGGCTGGGGGCGGTATCGGCAGAGGCGATGCCGATCGAGTACCGGTTCTCGGGGCTCGCAGACGGTGCTTTTTATACAGATCCTGCCATGCCTACTGACTTTACAGACAATCCTTTTGTGATCTCATTCAAAACCGATACGAGCGCCATAGATTTTTCAATCCCGGATACGGCGTTCATTTCCGGGCTCAATGGCACGGTATCATTGATAGGCTTAGGTAATTTTACCTTTGCCGGCTTGCTCACGCTCTACAGTATTATCCCGGAGGGTACCATCGGTGTGGCTGATGAGAGCACGCAGACCGATCTTTTTGCCATGCCTGCGGTGGCCCCGGGATATGATTTATCGACGTACTTCACCTCCCCGATTACCGATGTCGTTAACTGGAGTTTTGCCGATATCTCGATGAATGACGGATTCTTCCTGACTCTGGAAGCGTACGATGTAACGTTCTCGGCCGTCCCCGAGCCCTCTTCCGTGCTGCTTCTGGGCGGCGGAGCGCTGGGACTGCTCTTCTTCGGCAGGAAGCTCAGACGGCAGCATAACCCATAGGAGGGAGGATGCTATGATAACGAGACGTCAGTTCCTGAAATATTCGGCGATTGCAGGAGCGGCGGCAACGCTCCCCCTGGGGTTCGGCGTGCGCCCCGCGCGCGCAGCGTTTCTCGGCAGCCCGTCACTGCAGAAGTTCGCACAGCAGCTGCGCGGCATCGAAACGATCCCCGTGGCAGCCTCGGACGGAACGAGGATGTGGGGCAGCACGGAAGCGAAACACTACACCATCAGTATTACGCAGATCCAGGATACGCTCCATCCTTCCTTCGCGCAGTCGACCACGCTCTGGGGCTTCCATCCCGAGAACGTCCTTGTTCCGGGCACCGCGACACCGCGCCATCTCGGCGGCATCATCGTCACCAAGAAGGGCATGCCGGCTCAGATCACCTTCAAGAACAACCTTCCGTCTGCGCACATTCTCCCCGTGGATAACACGGCCACTCCCGGCAAAACGCTCGCCCACAACCGGGCAGCCGTGCATCTCCACGGCGGGCTGGTTCCCTGGATCAGCGACGGCGGGCCCTTCGACTGGTGGACTCCTGCCGGGGTGAGGGGCGACAGTTTCATGCACCATGTGCTGAATCCGTCGCTCGCTCCCAATGAGGCTGAGTACTACTACCCCAATAACCAGAGCGCGCGCATGCTCTGGTACCACGACCATGCCTGGGGCATCACGCGCCTGAACGCTTACGCCGGCATAGCGACGGCCTACATCATCAGGGACGACTTCGAGAAGGGGCTCGTCACGAACAACGGGCTGCCGGACTATATCGAAAACGGCGGTTTCGAGCTGCCGATCGTCATCCAGGACAAGGTCTTTGTCGGCTCGGATATCGGGACGACCGATCCCGGCTGGACGGCTCTCCCGGTGCCGCAGACCGCCGGGAGCCTCTGGTACCCCCATGTCTACGATTCGAGCATATTCAAGCTGAAGCTGGGCGGTAATCCCCCGGCCGTATCGCTGGTGACCGAGTTCTGGGGCGACACCATGCTCGCCAACGGCACGGTCTATCCCGAAGCGACCGTAGAGGCGCGGCCCTACCGGCTCAGGCTCTTGAATGCCTGCAATGCCCGGTACCTGAACCTCCAGCTCCTGGTCGAGCAGGGCCCCGACAGCGTCGCGTACGGCATCAACAATGATCCGCTGAACGCAGCGGGACCCGATTTTCTCCTGCTCGGCACAGAAGGGGGGTTCCTCCCCAGGCCGGTGCTTCTTCCTGGAAAGAGGGCGTTCGACCCGGTTGCGGTCAACGGCGCCCTGCTCCTCGGTCCGGCCGAGCGCGGCGACGTTGTCGTGGATTTCTCGAACTTTGCAGGCCAGAGCCTTATCCTTTACAACGATGCTCCGGCGCCGTTCCCTGGCGGCGACCCGCTCTTCGACTTTATCAGCGGACCGGCGAACGGCTTCGGTCCGACGACCCGGCAGATCATGCGCTTCAACGTCGTTCAGGCGCAGGGCACGGTCGCGCCGGTCACTATCTCGACATCGACGGACCTCACTGCCGGCAATGACCCGCTCTTCTTCGACCCCTACGCACCCGGCCAGACGGCCTATCCGGTGTTCAATCAACCGGTAACGCGGACGAGGAATCTCACCCTCAACGAGGCCTTCGACGAATACGGCAGGCTCATGCCGCTGCTCGGCACGACCACGCCGCTCAGGAGAGGGACCTACGGGAGAAAGCTCGACGACCCGGCGACCGAGACGCCGACCGAAGGAGACGTGGAGGTCTGGAACATCTTCAATCTCACGGGCGATACCCACCCGATCCATTTCCACCTGGTGAACGTACAGGTCATCAGGAGGCAGTCGTTTAAGCTCTACCTCGGCCGCTTTGTCCTCACCGGCACTGCGCGCCGCCCCGAGCCTTACGAGTACGGATGGAAGGAGACGGTGAATATGCATCCCGGCGAGTGCATCACCCTGATCATGCGGTTCGATCTGCCCCAGGTGCCCTTCACCGTTCCGCCGAGCCCGAGGACCGGGGGCAATGAGTATGTCTGGCACTGCCACATACTGGAGCATGAGGAGCACGACATGATGCGGCCCCTCGTCGTGGCCTCCAAGCCGACGACGCCGTAGTGCGCCTTTGCAGAGTATCGAGGAGCCCCGCACAGCGGCTGTGCGGGGCTTTTTGCGGACGGGAGTAAGCCGGCCGGTGACGGCCCCGCCGTTGCGGAACAGTAACAGTAACAGTAACGAGGTATAATACGCTGCATGAAAAAGGGCGCTTACGGGCTTGTCATCATTGCCGTCGCTGTCTTCGCTTTTATTGCCGGCTCGTGGTATGCCCGGTCCTCGGGGAAACACCCAGGGGCAAAGGAGCGCGCGGTCCTTTACTACGTCGATCCCATGCATCCTTCCTATAAGTCCGATAAGCCGGGCATTGCGCCCGACTGCGGCATGAAGCTCGAGCCCGTCTATGCCGAAGGGAGCGGGCAGGCCGAGGGAGAGGACGAGCGTGCCCGGCAGGCCCCCGGCGCCGTGCAGATCAGCCTCCAGCGGCAGCAGCTCATCGGCGTGAAGCTGGCCAAAGTGGAAAAGAGGGCGACAGCCCACTCGCTGAGAGTGCTCGGCAGGGTGGCGGTTGATGAAACGAGACTATACCGCATTAACGCCACTATCGAAGGCTGGATAACGAGGACCCTGCCCATTGCGGCCGGTGACTTCGTCAAAAAGAACCAGATCCTTGGCGCCTTCTACAGTACGGAATTCCTTTCGGCAGGCAAATCGCTGCTCTATGCCCTCGGCTCCAGGGACCGCGCAGCGCCCCGCGACGTGCAGAGCCTGGTGCGCGCCGAGCAGGCGGACCAGCTCGACCTCAGCATCCAACAGCATGTGGACGCCCTCAAGAATTTCGGCATGAGCGAAATGCAGATCCAGGAGATGATCAGGACACGGAAATTCACGGAAGATGTCTATATCGTCTCTCCTGCCGACGGCTTTATCGTCACCCGTAATATTTCTGACGGACAGCGCTTTGAAAAGGGCACGGAGCTCTTCAAGATCGCCGACCTGAGCCGCGTATGGATACTGGCCGATATTTATGAAAACGAGGCGCACTTTCTGAAGCCGGGCATGACGGTGCGCGCCTCCCTGCCGAGCCAGAAGATATCTTTCCCGGCGAGGGTGAGCAGCGCCCTGCCCCAGTTCGACCCGGTCTCGCGGACCCTCAAGGTGCGGCTCGAAGCGGACAATCCGGGTTACCTCCTCAAGCCGTACATGTTTGCCGACATAGAGCTGCCGGTTACGATGCCGCCGTCCCTTGTCGTTCCTGCCGACGCTGTCGTCGACTCCGGCATGAGAAAGCTTGTCTACGTCCACACCGGCAAGGGGCATTTCGAGCCCCGCATGGTCGGCACCGGCTGGCGCATGGGGAACCGGATAGAGATAACAGGCGGCCTGATGCCGGGAGAGGAGATCGTCATCGCCGGCAATTTTCTTGTCGACTCCGAAAGCCGTATGAAGGCGGCGGCAGCGGGCATCTACGGCATGTCGGCCAAAGATCCCGTCTGCGGCATGTATCTCGACGAGGGAAAGGCGAGGGCCGCGGCCAGACAGAGCGACTACCGAGGTGCAACCTACTTCTTCTGCTCTCCTGAATGCAAGCTGGACTTCGAGAAGGATCCGAAAAAGTATACCGCCGGAGGGAGCGGCAGCAGCAAACCCCGGAGCAGCCGGGGCGCCATGAATCCAGGCCATACCGCTTCCCCAGGCGCCGGCCATGATTAACCGCATCATCGACTTTTCGGTCAGCAACAAGCTCATCGTCTTCATCCTCGTGGCCTTTGCCGTCCTGGCGGGGTGGTGGTCGATGAAGAGCGTGCCCCTCGATGCGATTCCTGACCTCAGCGACACCCAGGTGATCATCTATTCGCGGTGGGACCGGAGCCCGGATATCATCGAGGACCAGGTCACCTATCCGATCGTCTCGGCCATGCTCGGCGCGCCGCGGGTGAAGACGGTCCGCGGCTTTTCGGACTTCGGCTATTCTTTCGTCTATGTCATCTTCGAAGACGGCGCCGACATCCACTGGGCGCGGTCGCGCACCCTCGAGTATCTTTCCGGCGCTCTCTCCCGCCTCCCCGAGGGAGTCAGGACAGAGCTCGGGCCTGACGCCACAGGGCTCGGCTGGGTGTTCCAGTATGTCCTCGTCGATACGACCGGCAAGCGGAGCCTCGCCGAGCTGCGCACCTATCAGGACTGGTATCTCCGCTACCATCTGAAGTCCGTAACCGGTGTCGCCGAGGTCGCGCCGGTCGGCGGCTTCGTGCAGCAGTTCCAGGTGAATGTGGACCCCAACCGGCTGCAGGCATACGATATCCCTATCAGCCGCGTGGTCGAGGCGGTGCGGGGCGGCAACAACGAGACCGGGGGACGGCTCATCGAGTTCGGCGGCACCGAATACATGGTGCGCGGCCGCGGCTATGCGACCTCCCTTGCCGATATAGAGAATACCGTCCTTGTTACGAGCGAGAACGGCACGCCGATTCGCGTCAAGGATATCGGGCAGGTGGCGCTCGGACCCGATCTGCGGCGGGGGCTCTCGGATCTCGACGGAGAGGGCGAAGCGGTGTCCGGCATCGTGGTCATGCGGCATGGGCAGAATGCGGTCGAGGTGATCGAGCGGGTCAAGGCGAAGCTCGAGGAGATCGGGCCCGGTCTGCCGGAGGGGGTCAGGATAGTCCCGGTCTACGATCGCTCCGAGCTCATTCAGAGGGCCGTCGACAACCTGCGGTCCACCCTGATCGAGGTGATCGTCACTGTCTCTCTCGTCGTCTTCGTCTTCCTCTGGCATAT
Source organism: Nitrospirota bacterium (assembly GCA_040752355.1). NCBI lineage: Bacteria > Pseudomonadati > Nitrospirota > Nitrospirota bacterium. The sequence goes on from JBFMHE010000010.1 coordinate 12,848, forward strand.
CCCGAGCGCGATGATCCCGGTGCTGACCATCCCTATTGCCGTGATCATCGCGTTCATTCCCTTCAAGGCGTTCGGCATATCGGCGAATATCATGTCCCTCGGCGGCATCGCCATCGCCATAGGCGCGATGGTCGATGCGGCGATCGTCGTCGTTGAGCAGACGCACAAAAAGCTCGAGCATTGGGAGCAGGGCGGCCGCAAGGAGGATCGCCGGACCGTTATCGTTGCCGCGGTAAAAGAGGTGGCCGGGCCGAGCTTCTTTGCCCTGCTGGTCATAGCGGTCTCGTTCCTGCCGGTCCTCACCCTCGAGGCCCAGGAGGGCCGCCTCTTCGAGCCCCTCGCGTATACCAAGACATTCTCAATGATCGTTGCCGCGGTGCTGGCGATCACCCTCGATCCGGCGCTCCGGCTGGCGCTCACGAATCTGAGGAGCTTCGGCTTCAGGCCGTTCTGGCTCTCGAGAGCAGCGAATGCGGTCCTCGCAGGGAGGATCCACGCGGAGGAGAAGCATCCCGTCAGCCGCTTCCTGGTGAGGGCGTACGAGCCTGTTGTGCGCTTCTCCTTGCGCTCCAAAAAGGCGGTCATCGCGGGCTCGGTCATCGCGACGCTGCTTACGGCAGCGGTCTTCATCTTCCCGATGTTCGGCATCACGCTCTTCCCCTCGATCCAACTGGGCAGCGAGTTCCTGCCGTCCCTGGATGAGGGGGCGCTGCTCTATATGCCTTCGACGATGCCGGGAATATCAGCCACCGAGGCACAGCGGCTGCTCCAGATTACGGACCGGATCATCAAGCGCTTCCCCGAGGTGGATCGCGTGCTGGGCAAGGCCGGCCGTGCAGAGACATCGACCGACCCGGCGCCGCTCTCGATGCTCGAGACCGTCATCACGCTGAAGCCGAAGTCGGAGTGGCGGAAAAAGGAGACCTGGTATTCGGCATGGGCGCCGGCATGGGCGAAACCGGTGTTCCGCCGCATCACTCCGGACCATATTGCCCGGGAAGAGCTGATCGAGGAGATGAACCGGGCGCTCCGGATCGCCGGCGTATCGAATGCCTGGACCATGCCGATCAAAGGGCGCATCGACATGCTCACCACCGGCATACGCACTCCCGTCGGACTGAAGATTTCGGGTGCGGACCTCTCGAAGATAGAGGAGATCGGGACGCAGGTCGAATTCTATCTCTCTTCGGTGAAAGGGACCCGAAGCGTCTTTGCCGAACGTACGGGAGGCGGCTATTTTCTCGACTTCGCCTGGAACCGCGAGGAGCTCTCCCGCTACGGCCTGAATATCGATGAGGCCCAGGCGGTGGTGCAGAACGCGATCGGCGGAGAGAATGTGACGACCGTGGTGCAGGGCCGCGAGCGCTACCCGGTGAACGTACGATACATGCCTGACTTCCGCTACGATATCGGGTCGCTCGGCCGCGTGCTGGTGCCTGCCGCCGACGGCAAGAGACATATCCCCCTCTCGCAGCTCGCTGAGATCAGGGCCGAAAGCGGCCCCTCGATGATCCGGAATGAGAATGGCCTGCTCACGGGATATATCTATGTCGATATCGCGGGACGCGACCCGAGCGGCTATATCAAGGAGGCGGGCCCCCTGCTCAGGGATTTCGTATCCCTGCCGCCCGGCTACGCGATCGCCTGGAGCGGGCAGTACGAGGCGATGGAGCGGTTCTGGCAGCGCTTTCTCCTGGTGGCGCCGCTGACCGTCTTCCTGATCCTCTTCCTCCTCTACCTGAATACGCGGTCCTTTGCCAAGACATTCATCGTACTGTGCGCGGTCCCTTTTTCGGCGATCGGCGCATTCTGGTTTCTTTATCTCCTCGACTATAACATGAGCGCCGCCACCTGGGTCGGCCTCATCGCGCTGCTCGGCGTTGATGCCGAGACAGGGGTCTTCATGCTCCTCTATCTCGACCTGGCGTATGCCGAGGCGAAAAAGGAGGGGCGGATGAAGAGTCTCGCCGATCTGCGGCAGGCGATCATGAACGGTGCGGCAAAGAGGCTCAGGCCGAAATTCATGACCGTCGCGACCATGGCGATAGGGCTCGTCCCGATCATGTGGGCTACCGGCGCGGGCTCGGATGTGATGAAGAGAATCGCCGCCCCGACGATCGGCGGCATCTTCACCTCCTTTCTGCTCGAGCTGGCGGTCTATCCCGCGATTTATGAAGTCTGGAAGTGGGACCTCGGCCTCAAGAGGCAGTCCCGGCCCGAGATGGCGACTGATGGCCGGGCAGCTCTGCAGCAGGACGGAGACGACCTGATCGATGCAAAGGGAGGCGGCTGATGAGCGGGCGTTTTGTGTATTGGCTTAAGCGGGTCGTGGTTGTTCTTCTGTTCATAGCGGGCATAGGGGGCTCTCTGCCGCCCGGCGCCGAAGGGATGCGGGGCTCGACGCTGCAGATCGGCGATTCCCCTCCGAAGATCGTCCTGTCGGATGTGCAGGGCCGGCCGGTTGCGCTTTTCGACGAGATGCGGGGCAAGGTGGTTGTCCTCCATTTCTGGGCGAGCTGCAAGCAGTGTCTCGAGGAGGTGCCGCTGCTCAACTCTTTTTACCGCAGCCATAAGGATAAAGGGCTCGTGATCCTCGCCGTGAACGTCGGGCAGTCCAAGGAGTGGATCGAGAAGTTCTTGAGGGAGGTGAAGGTCTCCTACCCGGTGCTGCTCGATGCGAATATGAAGGCGGCGCGCAGCTACGGAGTTCGGGCAGTGCCGCAGACCTTCATTATCGACAGGAAGGGGCTCATACGCTACAAGATCCTCGGCGGCGTTACCGAGAAGACGCTGAAGCGAAGCGTTCTCGGCCTCCTCTAAGGCGGAACGCCCTCCGGATTGAAAAACGGCGATTGAAGATATAGTATTATCTAAAGTCCTGATTTTAGGCATGGCCTTGCATCTATTGTTTGAGGAGGAATACGTATGAAGAGAGCGAGCATTGTTACTGTCGTGTTCTTACTCGCCGCAGCAGCGGCAGTCGCCTTCGCGCAGGAGGACATCAAGAAGGCGCAGGCGTGCAAGTATTGCGGCATGGACCGGGAGAAGTTCAGCCACAGCAGGATGCTGATCGATTACGACGACGGTGTTTCAGTAGGGACCTGCAGCATTCACTGCGCTGCCGTCGATCTCTCCCTCACTATCGACAAGACGCCGAAGATGACGGGCGTCGGCGACTTCGCCACGAAGAGGCTCGTCGATGCTGAAAAGGCGTACTGGGTGCTCGGGGGCAGCAAGCCGGGCGTGATGACGAAGCGGGCGAAGTGGGCGTTCGGGCAGAAGGGCGATGCCGAGGCCTTCATGAAGGAAAACGGCGGGAAGCTGGTCACCTATGACGAAGCGATGAAGGCAGCCTACGAGGACATGTACCAGGATACGAAGATGATCCGGGACAAGAGGAAGATGATGAAGATGAAGAGCACGGAGCGGCACGCGCAGTAGCCGCGTGTGGTGGTCTAACGATGATGAGATCGTTTATGAAGAGGCCGGAAACGGTAATAGGCGCAGCCCTCGTGGCAGTACTCTTCACGCTATCGCCCTTTGCTGCCGGTTCCGCCGAAGGCCCTCTCAAGCCCTCTCCGAAGGACAAGTGCCCTGTCTGCGGCATGTTTGTCGCCAAATATGTCGACTGGATCGCCGGCGTCACGTTCAAGGACGGCTCCTCCGCGATATTCGACGGGGCAAAGGATATGTTCAAGTATCTCTTCGCTATAAAGAAATACGCTCCGGCACGGAACCGGCAGGATATCGAAAAGATATACGTCACTGACTACTACACCCTGAAGATGGTCGACGGAACCAGGGCTCATTATGTGATCGGCAGCGATGTCTTCGGCCCCATGGGCAGAGAGTTGATTCCCTTTGCCAGGGAAGCGGATGCCCGCGAGTTCCTGAATGACCATAACGGCAAAAGGATACTCACCTTCAAGGAGGTCACGCAGGGTATCGTCGCCTCGCTCGACTGAGACGGCGCACGGCTGCTGATCCGGAGCCTGCCTGCATCAAGGTTTTGTAGAAGGAGATAAAAATTCGTATAATTTTAGTAACGTTATGCGAAAACGGAGGATGTCATGGCACGTGTCTACCTGCTGGTCAATGTCTTGCCGGGGAAGGATGTTTCGATCAGGGATTCGCTCAGGGGAATAAAGGGAGTGGTGAACGCGGACCTGGTGACCGGCCCTTATGATATCATCGCGGTGCTCGAGGCGCCGGACTCCTCTGAGATCTTCAATAATATCATTAAGAAGATCAGAAGGCTGAAGGGCATAAACCGCACCGAGACCTTTGTAGCGATCGAGTAGTATGCAGCCTCCCGGCGCCGATATAGAGCGGGCTGAGCGGCTGAGGGAGGTCTTCCAGAACCTCTACGAGGTGAACAAGAGAATCCCTGTCATTGTCGAGGGCAGAAGGGATGTGAGCGCCCTCAGGAAGATCGGCCTCATCGGCGAGATCATCCCCCTCCACGGCGGCAAGGGGTTCTACGAGTTTTCAGAGGATATCGCCGAGCGTTTTCACCGGGTGCTCCTCCTCATGGATTGGGACGAGAAGGGGGAGCAGCTTCTGAAGACCCTCTCGGTGCACCTGAAAGGCCATTGGGAAGAGTTCGCCCCGTTCAGGGAGATCATAAAGGTGCTCTGCCAGAAGGATGTGAAGGATATCGAGGGCGTCCCCGTCCTCCTCGAACGGCTGGCCGGCGCTGAGGTGACCGTGGGCGAGCCGGAAGAGGGCGAGGGGTTCCGGGACGATTTATGATACAATCCTTCGGGCAGAGGGGCGAGGAGCTCGCCGTCGCCTATCTGAAGGGCCGGGGGTATGCCATCCTCCACCGCAACTACCGGACCCCCCTCGGCGAAGCGGACATCATCGCCAGGCACGAGGGGGCGCTCGTCTTTATCGAGGTGAAGGCCCGGAGCACCGTCGCCTTCGGCCAGCCGTTCGAGGCGGTGGATCTCCGCAAGCAGGAAAAGCTCAAGAAGATCGCTCTTTATTATGTGAAGCATAAGAAGGTCGATGCGCCGGTCCGGTTCGATGTCATAAGCATCATAGCCGGGAATGGAAAGGAAGAGATAAAGCATATAAGGGAAGCCTTTTGAAGGCCGTAACGCGTGATGCGTAAAGCGTAACGGGATAGGGGAGTCTTACCGGTGACCGATTCAGTACCGATCACGCATCACGGATTACGGATCACGAAATCATGTTTGTTTACCTGAACGATAAGGTTGTGCCTGCTGCAGAGGCGAAGGTCTCGGTCTTCGATCACGGTTTTTTGTACGGTGACGGGATCTACGAGACCCTGCGCGTTTATGACGGCGTCGTCTTTCTCCTCGACGAGCACCTGGAGCGGCTCTACCGCTCCGCCTCGCTGATAGGGCTCGATGTCCCGAAGGACATAGCCGGGATAAAGCTGGCCCTCTACGAAACGCTCCAGGCGAACGAGCTGAAAGAGGCGTATGTGCGGCTGACCGTTTCGCGGGGCGAGGGCGAGATAGGGCTCGACCCCGCGCTCTGCCGGCAGCCGACCTTCGTCGTGATAGCCAAGGAGCTGAAGGAGTATCCCCGCTCCTACTATAGTGAGGGGATCGATATCATCATCGCGGAGACGAAAAGAAACCATCGCGAGGCCCTCAACCCCCAGATCAAGTCGCTCAACTTTCTGAACAACATCCTCGCCAAGATCGAGGCCAGGCATGCCGGGGCCTACGAGGCGATCATGACCAATGTAGACGGCTTTCTTGCCGAGGGCACCATCAGCAATATTTTTTTCGTAAAGGACGCGGTCCTCTGTACGCCCTCGATCGAGGTCGGCATTCTCGACGGCATAACACGGCGGCTCGTCCTGGACCTGGCGACCCGCACCAGTATCGAAGTCAGAGAGGGCGCATTCACCCCCGACGACCTCTTCAACGCAGCGGAAGTGTTCATCACCAACACCACCATGGAGGTAATGCCGGTGAGCAGGGCGGGGGGGATATCGTTCAGCGTCGGGGAGACGGCAAAGCTGCTCCACACCTTGTATCGACAGGAGGTTAACGGGTATGTCAGAGAGAAAAAGGGAGAGGGCCCCTCGCTATGGCAGTAAGAAGCTTGCTCCTTCGGACCTTGCGCGGTACATCGACCAGAGCCTCTTGACCCCCTCGGCAACCGAAGCCGATATCATAACGCTCTGCAAAGGGGCTATCAAGTACAACTTCTACGCTGTCTGCGTCCAGCCCTACTACGTGCCGCTCTGCAAGGCCATCCTGACCGGATACGATACAAAGGTAGTGACGGTGATCGGCTTTCCCCACGGCATGACCATGAGGAACGTCAAGGTCTACGAGGCGGGCCAGGCGGTGCTCTTCGGCGCGCAGGAGCTCGACATCGTCGTAAATATAGGGGCCGTGAGGTCGGGCAATTTCGACTTCGTCATAGAGGAGGTTACCGAGGTCGTGAACGCGACGAGGTCCGCGGCCCACAAGATCATCCTCGAGACCTGCTACCTCGATGAACGGGAAAAAAAGGCCGTCGCCGAGATCGCCGCCGCCTGCGGGGCGGGGTTCGTCAAGACCTCCACCGGGTTCGGGACCAGGGGCGCGACGATAAAGGACGTGAAGCTGCTCAGGGAGATCGTGAAAGACCGTGCGGGAATCAAGGCCTCCGGCGGCATCAAGACCCTTGAGCAGATGGTCAAGTTCATCGATGCGGGGGCGTCGCGCATCGGCACGAGCGCAGGCGTCGAGATCATGAAAGAGGCGCTGATCGCGTAACAAGTACACGGAGCGGACACCCCCGCGGCAGAGACCGCAGGGGTGTTTGTTTTTTGGTATAATGGAACATTACCTGGGGAGGTAATGTATGGGAAGCCATGTTCTAAGACCCCTCTTTGTGGTCGTCGGGCTGGTGGCGCTGGTCCTGATCGCCCGGATCTTTGTTGTGCCGGAGGATTTCGGCGTCGGCGCGCGGGGGTACATGTACGGCTGGCACCGGCCGGGCAACGAAGAGGACTGGAAGAATTTCACGGTCAAATACCGGACTGCTGAATACTGCAACGGCTGCCACGCCGATAAGTACACGAGCATCGGGCAGTCGGCCCATGCGGCCATCAGCTGCGAAAACTGCCACGGCCCTGCCGGAGAGCACCCCTCCGATCCCCCGAAGCTCGCCATCGACAGGAGCAGGGAACAGTGTCTCAGATGCCACTATCCGCTTCCCTATGCTGCGAGCGGAAGAGGGGGTATCAGGGGCGTAGACCCCGGGCAGCACAATCCGGGCGTCGAGTGCTCGGCATGCCATAATCCGCACCATCCTTCGCTGGAGGGCCTCAAATGATTACGAGAAGGAATTTCCTGCGCTCCGCGCTCGCGGGCGCTGCGGGGCTGGCGCTGCCGATCACCGCGCTGGAGCTGCTCGGTCCCCGCCGGCTGCGGGCCGAGAGGTACGATTCGTCCGGGGTGCGGTGGGTTTTTCTCGTGGATACGTATAAATGCGTCGGCTGCGGCCTCTGCGTCAAGGCCTGCAAGCAGGAGAACGAGATCCCCTATGATGCGAACGTCACGCGGACCTGGGTCGAGCGCTACGTCCTGACCAGGGACAACAGGCTCTTCGCCGATTCGCCGAAGGGCGCGCGGGACGGCTTCATCACGAGCAGGATCGACCTCGGCCAGGGCAGGTACCAGGATATAAAAAAGGAAGACATAAAGAAGGCGTTCTTCGTTCCCAAGCTCTGCAACCAGTGCGAGAATCCTCCCTGCGTGCAGGTCTGTCCCGTGGGCGCGACCTACCAGGCGGCTGACGGAGTGGTGCTCGTCGACCGGAAGTGGTGCATCGGCTGCGGCTACTGCATCATGGCCTGTCCCTACGGCGTGCGCTTCTTCCATCCGAACTACCATGTTGCGGAAAAATGCAACTTCTGCTACCACCGGATCACCAGGGGGATGAAGAGCGCCTGTGTCGATGCCTGCCCCTTCGGCGCACGGCAGATCGGGAATATCAAGGACCCGGACGACCCGGTCACGAAGGTCATCATGACCGAGCGGGTAGCGGTCCTGAAGGAAGAGTACGGGACCAAGCCGCAGGTCTACTACCTGGGCCTGAGCAAGGAGGTGCGTTAGCCATGGTGCATGGAGAGGCCTGGACCCTGAAAGAGCTCTTCACCTATCCGAACGAGTATATCTACTGGAGCATCCAGATCGTCATGTACCCCTTCATGACCGGTCTCGTCGCCGGCGCCTTCGTGCTCTCGTCGCTCTACCATGTCTTCGGCATCAAGAAGCTCAAGGATATGGCGCGGTTCTCCCTCGTCTTCTCGTTCGCGCTTCTGTTCGTAGCGCCCATGCCGCTCCTTTTCCACCTGCAGCAGCCGCTGCGGGGGCTGTATGTCTTCATGACCCCGCACTTCACCTCGGCGATCGCGGCCTTCGGCATCGTCTTTTCGACCTACGGCGCGATAGTGGCGTCGGAGCTCTGGTTCGTCTACCGGAGGCATTTTGTCGAGGCCGCGCTGCCGCTCAAGGAGAAGTCCGGCAAGAGCCCGGTCGAGTGGTTCACGTATCTCGTCTTCTGCGCCTTGACGCTCGGCGTGTATGACGTGAGCGAGAAATCCCTCGAGAAAGACGAAAAGGCGGTCAAAGTCCTTGCCGCTGCGGGCATCCCGGTGGCGCTCTTTCTCCATGGCTACGCGGGCTTCATCTTCGGCTCGGTCAAGGCGAACGCCCTCTGGATGACCCCGCTCATGCCGGTGATCTTCATCATGTCCGCGATCGTCTCCGGCATCGCCCTCTGCATGTTCACCTATATCGTTGCCATGGAGCTGAGAAAGCTGTTCAGTGCCTCAAGGAGGCGCGCTGCGTTCCGTGCTCTCCCTGCCGATCACTCCCCCGCTCACCAGGGCAGGTCACTGCAGGGCGCCGAGCCCGGAGTGATCCAGATTACGTCGCGCTACTTGCTGCTCTTCCTCGTCGCAGCGATAAGCCTCGAGCTCCTGGACCTTATCTTCAGGGGCTATACGGCGGTGAAGTCGTGGGATGTCCTGAGGAGCGTCATCTACGGCAAGGATTTCATCAGTATCTTCATCCTGCAGTACGGGCTCGGCAATCTTGTCCCCCTGATTCTTTTCCTCATGCCCGGTCTGACGGTGCGGCGCGCCCTGCTCGGAACGCTCCTTGTGCTCTTCGGCGTTTTCATGATGCGGTGGAACGTGGTCATCGGCGGCCAGGCCTTCTCGCTCACCTTTGCGGGATACATGCACTATCACCTGCCGATCATCCCGCACGACTACGAGACCTTCAAGGAAGGCCTCGCCGGTGCGCTCACCGTAGGGCTCATGCCCTTTCCCCTCTTCTGGGTGATGTCGAAGATATTCCCCGTGTTCGACAGCGGCGGGAGACATGAGTGACAGCCGCCTGAGCTTTACCCGGGGATCGGCGAGTTGAAGTACCTCCTTACCCTCGTCATAGCCGGCCTTATCATCCTCTGGATCAACTATCAGTCGCTGCCGGTCAGGAAGCTCCGGGAGCGGATCGGTGAAAAGAAGTTCTGGCTCCTCATGCTCTTCGAGGTGGTGCTGCTGGCGCTGGTGCTCTCGCTCTTCCGGTTCGCCTATTCGCTCATGTTCCGCATCGCCATAGCAGCCCTTGCCGTGGGCATCAGCCTGATGGTCATTACCTATCTCTACGGGAAGAAGAGAAAGCAGTAGGCAAGGGCTTATTCGGGTATCTGGCTGTAGAGGTATACCGACACGACGGCGAAGAGCGCCGGAACGATCCAGGGAGCTACAGCGGCCGGGATGGCGCCGGCATAGCCCAGCGAAAGGAACAGGGAGTAGCTGAACCAGTAGAACAGGCTTATGACGAGCCCCAGGCCCGCTGCGATCAGGCCGCCGTGCGTGGCGAAGCGGGCGGGGATGATCCCCCTGAGCGCCTTCTGGTCGCTTCCTGCGGAGAGCGATATGCCGAGGAGCAGCATGAAGAGGTTGACGAGCGGATAGGAGAGGCGGGAGCTGATATCGACGACGAGCTTCGGGTTCTTGAAGCCCGCCTCGGTGAGCCGCTTCTGGTAGCCCACCAGCTCGATCATCGTCATCTCGCTGAGCTCCCAGAGGTCCTCCTGGAATATCTTCGGCGACCCGATCAGGGGATACTGCAGTTCGGGCATCCTCGTGACCGTGCCGGCAGCGATATCCGAGACAGCGACATCCTTGAGCTTCCAGGTGTCTCCTTCCCATTCGGCGAGCTCGGCGTCGATCCGCTCTTTCAGCCCGTCTGCATCGAGCCTGAAGATGCTCACTCCCTTCGAGAGGTTCTGTTCGGGCAGGTAGAGGCCGATGCGGACGATGGAGCCGTCCTTGCTCCGCATATAAAGCGTGCCTTCTTTGAAGGTGACGCCCTTTTTCTTTTTGGTTATCTGGTGCTTGAGCGCCCGCACCTCCTTTGACGTAAGGGGAACGACGATCTCCCCCAGGACGAAGCCGAAGAAGGTCAGGAGCACGCCGATGCCGACAAAAGGCAGGAGCATTCTCTTCATCCGGCCCGAGGCCGCCTTGATGATCACGATCTCCTTCCGCTTGATCGCCTGCGAGAAGACGAAGAGGCTGCTCAGGAGCGTCGCCATCGCCAGCAGGTAGTGCAGGTTCCGGGGGATGGTGAGGACGATATAGCCCAGCAGCATCCCTATCGAAGGCTTGTGGGGCATGAAATCATCGATCCGGTCGATGAAGCCCATGATGCTGAAGACCAGGGCTATGCCGAAGCCGAGGACCAGCAGGGTGGTGAGGAACTCTTTGATATATAACTTTTGTATAAGCAGCATGGTGAATTACTTCCTGCTCACCCGCTCGAAGACGACGAGGGAGCATATCGTCAGGACAGCGAACGAGAGCCACGCGCCGGCAGCCGGCGGCACCTTGCCGGTCCTCGCCAGGTTCTCTCCATAGAGGAGCAGCATATAATAGAAGGCGAAGACCGCCAGCCCCACCGTAAGCCCGCCCAGCCTTCCCGATTTGCCGGCCATCAGCGAGAGCGCAGGCCCCAGGAATACGAGGACGAGGCAGATCGCCGGCATCGAGATGCGCCTGAAGAACTCGAGCATGAGCGGCGTGCCCTTGTCCGGGGCGCTCCGCGCAGCGCTGAGCAGCTCGAAGGGAGTGAGCTCGCTGTTTTTCCGTTCCGACGGCTCGACCGAGGGGGTCAGCGTGAAGTGGTACTTCCCGAAGGATATCTCGGTAAACGTATTTTTCCTGGTGATATAGATATGGCCGTCCAGGAGAGAGAAGCTCAAGGTCTCCTCTTCAGGCGCCAGCCTCCCCTCCTTTGCGACAATCACCCTCTGCTCCTCTTTCTTCCGCTCGTCGACGATGAATATCCCCGAGAGCCTGTCGGGAGAGGGCTTCTCTTTCACGAGGATGACGATATCCTTGAAGGCGGTATTGAAGATGCCCTCCTCTATGGTCATCGGCGCCCGCCGGGTGAGGATCTCGACCAGGCTCTGCCGCATCGCCGTGCTCCCCTTGGGACCGAGGTAAAAGCTCATGCCGAGGCTGAGGACGAAGCAGGCGACCCCCAGGTAGAGCACCGGGGTAGAGATGCCTTTGAACGACATGCCGCTGCCCCGGAGGATGACGAGCTCGCTGTCGGCGTTCATCCGTCCGTAGGCCAGGAGCACCGAGAGCAGCAGGGCCATGGGAATGGTGAGAATGAGGAGCTGGGGCTGCAGGTAGAAAATGATCCGCGAGATATCGAGCAGGGAGGCGCCGACCCCCGAAAGTATCCTGCTCAGGCGCAGGATCTTCTCCATCATGAGCGTGAAGTTCAGGAAGAGCAGGGAGAGCAGGAACGAGGTGAGGAGCTCCTTGAGTATAGAGCGGTGGAGTAAAAGCATAACGGATTATTATAAATCATTTCCGCGGAGAACGCGCAGGCTGCGCCGGGGCTTCGGGAGACGGCTTACTCTTTTGTCTCGGCGGCCAGGCGTGCGACCTGAATGACGATATTCCTGGAGGTCTTGCCTCTGATCTTCCTGAAGTGCCTGAGGAGCGCGCTTTCGTCCGGAGCTGCATAAGGAGGGCGCTCTTCGGCGATCATCATCGTCGGAGCCGGGGCGGATTCGAAGAAATACACGACCGGCACCGAGAGCGCCTCGGCGATGATCTGGATGTTCTCCGCATTGAGCTTGTTCCTCCCGCTCTCGTACCGCTGCACCTGCTGGTAGGTGACCCCGAGCATATCGGCAAGCTCCTGCTGCGACAGCTTGAGCTCGCTCCGCCGCTTCCTGATCTTCTCGCCGATCTCCCTGCTGGTGACAAGCTTGCGTTTACGCATGACAGTTCACTATACCAAGCTCCTTTTTCGTTTACTACGAACTGTAGCGTGTATTGACATTTGCAACTCAAAAAGTGTATAAAAGGTGGATTTGGGATCGGTTCCCGGCGCCGTTAAGGGCGCGGATGCTGCAGTTCGCCCAAAAGAAGGGGGGCTTTTTGGGGATGTTAGTGAGAAGGGCGGTCGCCATTGATGACGAACAGGCGGTGCTGTCGACGATCGTCGAGCTGACTGCGCTGCTCGGGCTTGAGGTGAAGGGGTTTTTGTGCCCTGCAGCCGCCCTTGCCTATATAAGGGCCAACAGGGTCGACCTCATTCTTACCGACTTCAGGATGCCCGGGATGGATGGGGTGGAGCTGGTGAGAGAGGTCCGCAAGATCGACGGCGATGTGCCGATCGTGATGATCACCGGCAATGCGGAGGACGAGGAGCTGCGCCGGAGGGCATGGAGCAGCGGCGTCACCGATATCCTCGGCAAGCCCATAGACTGCCGGCGCTTCGATGCGATCATCCGCACGATCATGAAGTAGCGCTGCGCCCTGAGCCGGGAGCGCCTTCCCGCCTTTCTGCCAGTCCGAAGATACCGGCGGAGCCCCTCTTCGATTGCTTTTTAAGGCGGTTTCTTTTATGCTAAAGGTATAAAACTTCCGGAGGTACACTTATGATTACGATTACCGATAAAGCTGCCGAGAAGGCGAAATCCATACTGGCGGCCGAGGGCAAGGACAGCTGGGGCCTGAGGATCTACAGCGCAGGCGGCGGCTGCTGCGGGCCGTCATACGGCCTCGATATAGACGAGAGGCCCCTTGCCGACGACGAGGTCATCGAGCAGGCCGGCCTGAGGGTCTTCGTGGACAAGAATACGGGCACGACCCTTGCCGGCATGCAGCTCGACTATCTCGAGGACGGCGAACAGGAGGGCTTTATCCTCACCGGCGGGTCTGCTCCTTCGTGCGGCCCCCAGAGCAGCGGCGGTTGCGGATCGGGCTGCAGCAGCTGCGGGTAAAGACCGTAACGCTTGATGCGTGATGCGTAAGGGGTAAAAGGACGAAGAGAATAACAGCTTAATAGCCTCGTTACGGATTGCGCGCCACGGATCACGGGTTTGAATGTTTCCTGTACATAGATACAGAAGGCTCAGAAAGAACGAAGTCATCAGGAGCATGGTCAGGGAGACGGCCATCGCTCCTGATGATTTTATTTATCCCCTCTTCGTGACCTTCGGCAAGGGCGTGAGGAAAGAGATCTCCTCCATGCCCGGCTGCTACCAGGAGTCGGTCGATGAGGTCGTAAAGCACGCAAAAGAGGTGCACGCCCTCGGCATCCCCTCGATTATCCTCTTCGGCATTCCCGGGCAGAAGGACGAGCTCGGCACCGCGGCCTATGCGGACAACGGCGAGGTCCAGCAGGCGATCAGGGCGGTCAAGGACGCTGTCCCCGATCTCTATGTCATCACCGATGTCTGCATGTGCGAGTATACGAACCACGGCCATTGCGGCTTCATCGAAAAGGGAGAGGTCAACAACGATAAGACGCTCAACCTCCTCGCCATGGAGGCGCTGTCCCATGCGCGGGCAGGCGCTGACATGGTCGCCCCTTCGGATATGATGGACGGCAGGGTCGAGGCGATACGGAAGGCGCTCGACAGCGAGGGGTTTTCGGGTGTCCCCATCATGTCCTATGCCGCAAAGTATGCCTCGGCATTCTACGGCCCCTTCAGGGAGGCGGCTGAATCGACGCCGCAGTTCGGGGACCGCCGCTCCTACCAGATGGACCCCGCCAACCGGCGCGAGGCGATCAAGGAGGTCGCCCTCGACGTTGCGGAAGGCGCCGATATCGTCATGGTCAAGCCGGCGCTGTCGTACCTCGATATTATCTCCGATGTCAAGGCATCCTTCGGCGTGCCGGTCGCGGCCTATAACGTAAGCGGCGAATATTCGATGGTAAAGGCCGCCGGCAAGATGGGCTGGATCGACGAGGCCCGGGTGATGATGGAGATCCTCCTGTCGATCAAGCGCGCCGGAGCCGACCTCATCCTCACCTACTTCGCCAAGGACGCGGCAAAGCTCCTGAACGCCTGACCATAATAATTTCCGCAATCTTCCCGTGCTTTGCGGGGGGGCTTTGTATGCTGGCGCCCGTTCCTCCCCGAACCGAGAAAAAGCCGGCCTCTGTCGTCATCGATTCCCGTCCCTCTCTTTCGATTAAGATATCCGCCTTTCTCACGAAAATAATCTATAAATAACTATAAGTGCTATTCACATGCACACACAAAGAGAGGTGCTTCGCCATGGGATTTACGGTAACCATCAGCAAGAAGCTCAGGGGTTCCTTTACTGCGCTGGTCTGTTTTCTGGTCCTGGTCACGATCCTGGGGTTCAGCGGAATTACGGCGGTGAAGAAGAGGCTGGATCATATCGTCCAGGACCGGGTCGAGAAGATAATCCTCTCGGCCCGCATGTCGGATTCGATCCTGACCGCGGCCCGCATGAGCCGGATGATCCTCATCATCGAAAGTCACGCCAAACGGACCGAGCTCTCTGAAAAGATCAGGGCCGAAAACAGGAAGTTCGGCGAGGCCCTTTCCCAGTTCGAGAAGATGAAATTCACCGAGACCGGGCAGAAGCTCCTCGCGGAGCTCAAGAGCGCCTATGCTCAGGCGGTGCCGATAGACGAACGGCTTATCGATCTGGCCCTGAAGTACGAGAATGAGGAGGCCCGGGCCCTGCTCCTCGCCGAAGCGGCCCCTGCCATGCAGCGGGTGGAGGATACGCTCGAAGCAATTATCAGCCGCCAGGTCGCCAACAGCAAGACCGAGAAGGAGCAGGCAGAGCAGGCGATAGCCCGCGTCCGGATAATCGTGCTCGCGGTCGGGCTCTCGGCGGTGCTCCTGGTCATCGTTATGGGGTATCTCATTCCCAAGGGGATCATAACGCCGCTCAACCAGGCGCGGGCCGTTATGCAGGAGATGGCTGCAGGAGATCTGACCGCAGCCGTGGAAAACGGGAAGGCTGACGAGACCGGGCAGCTGCTGCGGACCATGTCTTCGATGAGCGCCAGCCTTAAGACCGTTATCGCGGAGGTCAAGCAGACAGCCGACAGCGTCGCTGCAGCGAGTCACCAGTTGGCCGCCGGCGCGGACCGGATGTCGCAGGGCATCGGGAACCAGTCGACGCGGTCCGTCCAGATAGCTACCGCTTCGGAGGAGATGTCCCAGACGGTCGTTGATATGGCGAGAAACGCCGCGAGCATAGCCGAATCCGCAACCAGGACCCTCGAGGTTGCCCGCGACGGACGCGCCATCGTCGGCAAATCGATCGAGGAGGTGAACCGCATCGCCGAGACGACGGAGCAGACCGCGCGGAATATCTCATCCCTGAGCGAGCGCTCCCGCCAGATCGGCGAGATCGTCACTGTTATCAAGGATATCGCCGACCAGACGAACCTTCTCGCCCTGAACGCGGCGATCGAGGCCGCCCGCGCCGGGGAACAGGGGCGCGGCTTCGCCGTGGTCGCCGACGAGGTGAGGAAGCTTGCGGAGCGGACCTCCCGGTCCACTGCCGAGATAAGTGAAATGATCGCGGCAATGCAGGGCGACGTGGAAGCGGCGATCCATGCCATCGGCAGCGGCAAGTCCAACGTAGAGAGCGGCGTCTCCCACGCGCGCGAGGCGGGCGATGCGCTCAACTCGATTGTCGCATCGGTGAATGAGCTGCAGGGCATGGTGCAGCAGATCGCGTCCGCAACCGAAGAGATGTCGTCCGCCGCCGAGCAGATCAATATAGATATCAAGTCGATTGCCGATGTCGCGAGCGAAAACTCGGGGACCTCCGGCCAGGTCTCGGATGCGGCGCAGAACCTCGAGCGGACCTCCACCGCCCTCCAGGAGATCGTGGGCAGGTTCAAGGTTTAGGGAGGGCGTTCCGGACCCGGGCACCGAAGGGCGCCGCGCGCGACGGAACTGCCCGCCTACAGGGTTTTGTATGCCGACGCCCTCTGCGTCCAGCGGCTTGCAGGGAACCGGCTCAGGAGGAGGCTGTACGCCTCTTTCATGGCATCGACGCTTTTGGTATGCATGTACTTGCAGAGCCCGCGGTAGTAGATCGCCTCGGGGATCGAGACGCCTTCAGGGCAGTCCGCAATAACTCTCTCCAATATGATAGAGGCGCTATTGATGTTGCCCAGGGCAAAATGCATCTTGGCGATCGCGAGGATCAGAAAGGAGATGAAGTCCTCGGGAGAAAGATACCCCCTCGCGCAGCAATACGCCTCTTTGCTGCTGTCGATGACGATAAACGACGGCGTTCCCGAGACGATGAATTCCGCCGGCAGGCCCGCCTCCCCGGTTATTGTCCATTGGACCGTTATGAAGTTATTCCTGAGAAAGTCTACGGTCCGCTCGTCGGCAAAGGTGTCTACCTCCATCTGCCGGCAGACAGGACAACGAGGATCGATGAACGACAGCAGGATCGGTTTTTGAGCTGCCTCCGCTTCCCTTACAGCAGTCTCAAGGCGTTTCTCCCAGAGTGGCTCCCCTTGCATGACTCCGCCTCCCCTTTTCATCGTGCACGGTGCAGCTGAAAGGCTCTCTGCAGCGCGGTGCATGGAGTTATTCCGCTCCCCTGACCAGGCGCGCCATATCTCCGCGCTCGGTAAGCAGATCCAGCAGGACCTCTTTCATGATCGTGCAGGCCTCGGTGATTTTATAATGGGCAATGTGATAATAGACCACGGCGCCCTCCCTCCGGCAGCTCAGGATGCCTTTGGCTCTCATCAACGAAAGGTGCTGGGAAATATTCGATGCGGGCGAGCCGAGGAGGCTGATGAGCTCGCCGACCGACTTTTCTCCCTCCTCGAGAGCATCGATAATCTCGATCCTCAAGGGGCTCGAGAACACTTTGCATACTTCAGCCTGCATCTCATATATAGATTTAGGACCGTTCATAACTCCTACTTTATACTCTTTTAGACGCAAGTTCAAGATTTTGAGCAGTTGCAAAACAAAGAAATAATAAGATTGTTGATCCCAGCCTGTCGAGAGGTCGGGGACGATACAGAGGGGGCATACTCGGAAGCTTTACAATACAACGGAGATCAGCCGAAGACCTTGCCGGGGTTCAGCATGCCCTTCGGATCGAACACCCTTTTGATCTCGCGCATCAAGCCGAGCTCCCTCTCTTTTATCTCCATCCCGAGATAGGGCGCCTTGGTCAGGCCGATGCCGTGCTCTCCGGAGAGAGAGCCGCCGAGCCCGAGGGCGGCTTCGAATATCTTTTTTGTGAGCGCGCGACCTTTTTCGTACTCCTCTTCCTTTTTGCTGTCGACCATGATATTCACATGCAGGTTGCCGTCACCGGCGTGGCCGAAGCTCGCGATCATGATGCCGCTCTCGTCCGAAAGCGCTCTCAGCCGGGCGAGCATGGCGGAAACCTTATCGCGGGGGACGACGATATCCTCGCTCATCTTGGTCGGCTTGAGGTGGTAGAGGGCGGGAGAGATAGACCGCCGTGCCTCCCAGAGCCGGTCCCGGGCCGCGGTGTCTTCCGCGACCGTCGCCTCGCCGCCGAGGGTGCTGCAGAGGGAGACGACGCGCTCGGCCTCTTTCTGTACGGTCCCGGGATACCCGTCGAGCTCGATGAGAAGGAGCGCCTCGACATCCCGGGGCAGGCCGGTCGGCTTGTAGCGTTCGACCGCTTCGATCGTAGGGCGGTCGAGGAGCTCCAGTGCCCGCGGGATGATCTTCGAGGAGATGATCTTCGAGACTGCGGCGCCGGCGGACTCGAGGTCGTGGAAGAGCACCAGCAGCGTCATGATATCTTCGGGCAGCGGCAGTATCTTCAGCCGTATGCGTGTCGAGAGCGCCAGGGTCCCTTCCGAGCCGACGAGCAGATCCTTGAGGTCGTATCCCACCGTCCGCTTGTAGGTCTTGCCTCCGGTGGTGATGACGGTCCCGTCATAAAGGACCGCCTCGATGCCCATGACATAATCGCGGGTGACCCCGTATTTGACGGCGCGGGGCCCGCCCGCATTCGTGGCGATGTTGCCGCCGATGGTCGAGAAGGCGAGGCTCGCCGGGTCGGGCGGATAGAAGAACCCGAGATACTCGAGCTCTTTCTGGAGCCAGCCGTTGATGACGCCGGGCTCGACGACGACGGTCATATTCCTGGTGTCTATCTCGATGATCTTGCGCATCTTCTCGAAGCTTACGACGAGACAGTCGCCGCGGGGGACCGCGGCGCCGGTCATCCCGGTGCCTGCGCCCCGGGAGATCACGGAGAGACCGTTGTCATTGGCGTAGCGCACGAGCCTGACCACGTCGTCGGTGCTCCGCGGCCATGCCACGGCCCGGGGGAGGGCGGCGTCGGCACGGGAGGCGTCAAAGCTAT
The DNA here is from genome assembly GCA_040752355.1 of Nitrospirota bacterium. Taxonomy (NCBI): domain Bacteria; kingdom Pseudomonadati; phylum Nitrospirota; species Nitrospirota bacterium. Next base: position 31,527 of record JBFMHE010000010.1, read on the forward strand.
AGCAGAGGAGGTCTTCCTTTTCTGTCGAGAGCAAGATTCCGGGGAGCGGTGAGGGGGCCTTCTGCTTTTTCATATCCGAAAATTATACTCATTGTGCTTTTTTTCTGTAAAATCCCGCCGGGCTATCCCGGCGAAGAGAGGAATACTGCGATTGCTGAAGGGGGTAAAAGGCAGGAGAAAAGGGCGGTAACCGCATCCCAGCACGAGCAGGAGAGGAGTGGCTGTGCGCTCCGTCGTGCCCGTGCCGGTCTCCCCGGTTACGCCCGTTTGCTTCTTGCAGCGCTTCCCGCGCTCCTGAACCGCTGGGCCTTGAGCCGTTTCCGCCGGGCGGCCCTCTGCTTCTCCTTCTCCTTTTCGGAGGGCTTCAGGTAGAAGCTCTTCTTCTTCAGGTCCCTCAGGAGCCCGTCCCGCTGCACCCGCCGCTTCAGCTCCTTCAGCGCCTTGTCGACATTGTTTTCATGAACAATAACCTGCACGTCATCTCCTTCCTTTCCCCCGACCGCCACCGCCCCGGTTGCCGAAGCCGCCGCGGTCCGGCCTGGGCTGCTGCGGCTTCGCTTCGGCTACGGAGAGCGACCGCTCCATGAAAACGGAGCCGTTGAGCGTATCGATAGCTTTTTGAGCATCCTCTTCCGAGGTCATTTCTACAAACCCGAATCCCTTGAGCTGGCCGGTGTGGGCGTCGGTTATCAGGTTGACGGACTCGACAGGGCCCACCTGTTCGAAAAGCCCCCTGACAGCGTCCTGTGTTGCCTTGAACGAAATATTCCCGACATAGAGTTTCCTGCCCATCGGCCGCTCCTCCGTTTCTGCGGAATAAAAAGCCCGGAGACTTTCCTTTTAAAGGCTCCGGGCTTTAAAAGATATTCTAGTATAGCCTATAACGGCCTTACTGTAAACGGTTATTTTTTCCCCGGCGCGTGCGCGGCCTAGCCCGCCTGCTCGATTTCGGCGAACTGGAGCGACATCGCCCTCGATACGCCGGGCTCGGGCATGGTGATGCCGTAGAGGTAGTCGGCAGACTCCATGGTCGTTTTATTATGGGTGATCACGATGAACTGCGTGCCCTTCGCAAGGTCCCTGATCATCCCGGCGAAACGCACCGTGTTGGATTCATCGAGCGGCGCATCGACCTCGTCGAGGATGCAGAGCGGGCTCGGCTTTATGAGGAACCCGGCAAAGAGGAGGGCGAGCGACGTGAGCGCCTTCTCCCCTCCCGACAGGAGGTTCAGGTTCTGGAGCTTCTTGCCCGGCGGCTGCGCGATGATATCGAGCCCCGACTCGAGGATGTTCTCCTCGTCGGTGAGGATGAGGTCGGCCCTGCCTCCGCCGAAGATGGTGGTAAAGACCTCGACGAAGTGGGTCCTGAGCGCGTCATAGGCCTCGCGGAGCTTGCGCCTCGTCGAGGCGTTGATCCTGCTGATCGCCTCTTCGAGCTCGGCGATCGAGAGGGTGAGGTCCTCCTGCTGCCTGGTCAGGAAATCGTAGCGCCCCTTGAGCTCCTCGTACTCCTCGATCGTGCCGAGGTTGACCGGACCGAGGTCGCGGACTTTGTCATTGAGCTGTTCCACCCGTTCGTCGTCTTCGGCGGGATCGAATCCCTCGATCTCGACCATCTCCTGCCTGATGTCGAGCCCGTACTTCTGGGAGATGCCGCTCTCGATATTCTCGAGCCTGAGCCGGTGCTCGACGGCCTTCGAGGCGGCGTCCGCCAGCTCCTGCGAGACGGCATCGAGCGCGGAGCGGATTTCGCGGAGGACGGCGTTCTGCTCGACGAGCGCCTGCTGCTCCGCATCGATGATCTCTTTACGGGAGGCGCGCTCTTGCCGCATGCCGTCGACTTCGACGACGAGCGTCTTTATGGCTTCCTCATGCCGCTCCAGCTCGACACCGGAGTCTTTGAGCTTCTGCTCCGCCTCTATGATCTCCTTCGTTGCGTTCTCCTTGTCCTGGTCGAGCTCCTCCACGGTGCGGGCGAGGGACGCCTCCTCGCGCTGGAAGGCCTCCATCTTCTCCCGGTACGATGCGATGCTGAGCTTCAGGTCCGTAAGCCGGGTCCGCGCATGCTCATACTCCATTTTCACTGCCGAGAGCGAGTTCTGGATCACCGCGATGCCCTCGTGAAGGGCGGTGTTTTCCCGTTCGAGCTGGCCGATTTCCTCCGCTTTGGCAGTGATGTGCCTGTCGAGCGACTCTTTCTCCGCGGCGAGGGAGGCGACCTCCCCCTCGAGGAACGAGAGCTTCCGGCGTTTCCGCTCGAGGTCGTCCTGGTGGCTCTTCAGCGAGTGGCCGATCAGCGAGATCTCTTTTTCGATATCGATGATGGCGCTCTCGATCGTCCTGAGCGACTCCCTGTGTTCGGCAAGAGAGGCGGTTGCCGCGGTTATGCCGGCCTCGATGCGCGCAACGGTCTCCTGCTGCTCCTGGATCGTCTTCTGGAGCTCCTTGATCTCCCGCTTCCGCTTCAGGATATCCTTGCCGTGGCCGGCGAAGATGACGCCGTCGCGGTCGATGAACTCCCCGTCGAGGGTCACCAGTGCCGCTGCCTCGAGGGTCCGCTCCTTCCGGAGCTCGAGGGCGCCGGCGAGGTCCCTGACGATGTAGATATTTTCGAGGATCTCGAGCACCGTGCTCCGCAGCCCGGTGTTCTCGATGGTGATGAAATCCGAGGCCCTTCCGATGAGTGCGTCATGCGTTACTGCGCCGGGCGTTGCCGCCTTGCCGGCATCCCCTTCGGCGCCGAAGCCTGTATAGAGCAGGGGGGTCCTGCCGAGCTGCTTCTCCTTGATGAGCGCCACGGCAGCGACGATGTCGTCTATCGTGGTGAGGATCACGGCATTGACCTTCTCCGCGAGCGCCGCTTCGAGCGCCTGTTCATAAGCGCTGCCGGCATTGATGATATCCGACAACACCGACCCCGAGAAATGGATGCTCTCCCGCGAGTCGGTAAGGAAGTCCTGGAGGGATTTATCGATGGTGAGCTCCCTGAGCGAGGAGAGCCGGGAGGTGGTGGACGCCAGCGCCTCGCGCTCCCGGGCGAGGCTGATCCTGGCGCTCTCGATCTCGCTGCCGAGACGCTCGGTCGCTTCGGCAAGGCGGTCGCGCTCGGCCTGAAGGTCCATATGGCGGGCGGTAATGGTCCGCAGCGTCTCCTCCGACTCCCTGAGGGTCTGCTCCTGCGTCGTTATGCCTGCCCGTATCGTCTCCATATCCTTGAGCGAGGCCGACTCCCTGTACGTGAGGGTCTCGTTCGAAGACTGGAATTTATGCAGCTCGTTGCGCCGCTGGCTGATCTGTTCCGAGATACTGAACAGCTCGCGACGCTTGTCTTCTATCTCGCCCTCCTTTTCGGCTATCGCGAGCTCGATCTCGGCCAAGGCGCTCTTCCTGTCGGTGAGCTGGTCCTGCAGCCCCGCGATATCGGTCGAGAAGGACGCAATGGTCGCCTTGAGCTCTTCACTTTTGCCCGAAAGCTCTTCCTTCTTGATATCGAAAAAGTTCTGCTGGTTGGCGAGCCGGAGGATATCCGCCTCGCGGTTTTCGATGCCCGCTTTGAGCACCGCGATCTGCTTCTCCGACTCCGCGATGCCCTTTTCCTTTGCATAGAGCCGGTTCTCGAGCTCGGTCAGGGCCTTCTCCTTGCCGACGAGCTCGATCCGCCTGACCTCGATCTGGTTTTCGAGGGTCGAGAGCTCGCCCCGCCTGGAGGAATCGGCCTCCTTCAGCCGCTCCAGGGCCTCTTCGAGCGACCGGAGGGTCTCGCTGAGGCGCAGAAATTCCCTCTTCGCGATGCGCAGCTCGATGCCCTTCAGCTCTTCGATGAGCCGCTTGTAGCGCTCCGCCTTCTTTACCTGGCGGTCGAGGCTGTTGATCTGGCGCCGCACCTCATGGACGATGTCATTGACGCGCTGCAGGTTCTGCTTCGACGATTCGAGCTTGGACAGGGCCTCGTTCTTCCTTACCTTGTACTTCATCACCCCCGCTACCTCTTCGATGAGGAAGCGCCGGTCCTGCGGCTTCGTATTGATGATTTCCGATACCTTTCCCTGGTCCAGGATCGAATAGCTCTTCACATCGAGGCCGGTATCGAGGAAGATATCCTTTATGTCCTTCAGCCGGCACTGCTTCTTATTAAGATAGTATTCGCTCTCTCCCGAGCGGTAGAGCCTGCGGGAGACGGTGATCTTATCGTCGAGCCCGTTACTTCCTGTAGCATTGGCCGTAGCATTGGTGTTACCGTTGCCGTTGCCATTGCCATTGCCCTCGGGCGGGGCCCCTCCTTCCAGCTGGGATACGAGGAGCACCACCTCGGCCATCCCCTTCTGCTTGACCGTCGACGACCCCTGGAAGATGACCTCTTCCATCCTCTCGCCGCGGAGACTTTTGACGCTCTGTTCGCCCAGCACCCACTTGAAGGCATCGACGACGTTGCTCTTGCCGCACCCGTTGGGGCCGACGATGCAGGTGATGCCGCTGTGAAGACTGAGGACCGTCCGTTCTGCAAATGATTTGAATCCGTTAAGCTCGATCTGTTTAATTCTCATAACCCATAATTGTACGGTGTGCAATGCGAAAGGGTCAAGTCAAAAAACCGTGGAATCGGGAGCTGATATCCACAGCTAATATTTGAATTAATTTTTTTTATTTGACGATTGTTGTGCTAAAATATTAGCCTGTAGTGTTCGGGTCTCTAAAAAAACGTAAAAACCCAACAAAAGTTTAAGCCAATCACTTGTTGCTTAAAAATCACACAAGAGGAGGATTCTATGCCAAAGAAGTACGACACTCCACTGCTGGACGAGCTGGAAAAAGGTCCGTTCCCTAGCTTCGTTACGGAGATCAAGAAGGCAGCGGCGAAGAACGACATGGCTGCGGACGAGCTCGGACAGCTCGAAAAGTCATATCGTGACCGGCGCGGCTACTGGAAGCACGGCGGTATCGTCGGCGTCCGGGGGTACGGAGGCGGCGTTATCGGAAGATATTCGTCACTTCCCGAGCAGTTCCCCAATGTTGCCAACTTCCACACCGTCAGAATCAATTCGACCTCGGCCTTTTTCTACACCTCGAAGTTCATCAACGAGATGTGTGATATCTGGGACAAGTACGGAAGCGGCCTTACGAACATGCACGGTTCGACCGGAGACCTGGTCCTCCTCGGCACCAACACCGAAAACCTCGAGCCGATCTTCGCCGAGTTTTCGTCCCGCGGATGGGACCTCGGCGGTTCGGGTTCGGCACTGAGAACCCCGAGCTGCTGCGTCGGCCCGGCTCGCTGCGAGTGGTCGAACATCGATACGCTCGATATCAACTACAGCATCACCCAGGAATGGCAGGATGAAATGCACCGGCCTGCGTTCCCCTACAAGTTCAAATTCAAGACTGCGGGCTGCGCGGTAGACTGTATCGCCTCCATCGCCCGCGCCGACTGCTCGATCATCGGCACCTGGAAGGGAAAGATCGCCGTTGACCAGAACGAGGTCGCCGCGTACGCGAAGAACGGCATGAATATCCAGGAAGAGATCGTGAATATGTGCCCGAGCAAGTGCATGAGCTATGCGGACGGCAAGCTCTCGATCAAGGATGAGGACTGCATCCGCTGCATGCACTGTATCGCGAAGATGACCAAAGCGCTGAAGCCGACCGGCGAGAAGGGCGCTACCATCCTCATCGGGAGCAAGGCCCCCTTCGTTATCGGCGCGACCCTTTCATGGGTCATTGTTCCGTTCATGAAGATGGAGCCGCCCTATGACGAGTTCAAGGACCTTATCAGGAAGATGTGGGAGTTCTGGGATGAGCACGGAAAGAACAGGGAGAGAATCGGCGAGCTCATCATCAGAAAGGGCATGAGGGAGTTCCTCGAGTTCATCGGCGTCGAGCCCCAGCCGCAGCAGGTGAAGGAGCCGAGAAGGGATCCCTTCTTCTTCTGGACCGAAGCTGACTTGCAGAAATAACACATTTACTATACAAATTCAAGCAAGGAGGAACATCATGGCATTACCGCAGAGAAGAACCGATATAGGTCCCCCGCATTTCAAGGATTTCCTGCCTCCGGTCATCCAGAAGAACTACGGTGACTGGAAGCATCACGAAATTCTCAGCCCCGGCGTCATGGTCCACGTGGCGAACAGCGGCGATAAGATATGGTCCGTCAGGGTTGCATCCCCGAGGCTCCTCAGCACCGATACGCTCAGGGAGTATGCAAAGATCGCCGAGAAGTTCAGCAACGGCTATCTCAGGTTCACCACCAGGCACAATGTCGAGTTCCTCGTCTCGGACGAGAAGAACCTCGAGCCGCTCCAGAAAGAGCTGAAGGACAAGAAGTTCATGGCCGGCGGCATCGGCAACAGGATCAGCAACATCGTCCATACCCAGGGCTGGGTCCACTGCCATTCGGCGGCATCGGACGCCTCCGGCATCGTCAAGGTGCTGATGGACGAGTTCGCCGATTACTTCACCACCAAGTCCACCCCGAACAAGGTAAGGCTGGCGGTCGCCTGCTGCGTCAACATGTGCGGCGCGGTCCACTGCTCCGACATCGCCGTCGTGGCGATCCACAGAAAAGTTCCCGTCATTGACCACGACAAGGTCAAGAACATGTGCGAGGTCCCCTCGACCATCGCTGCATGCCCGACCGGCGCGATCAGCCCCGACCCGGCGAAGAAGAGCGTCAAGATCAAAGAGGACAAGTGCATGTACTGCGGCAACTGCTTCACCGTCTGTCCCCCGATCGAGATCCACGATCCCGAGCATGACGGCGTCGCCATCGTGGTCGGCGGCAAGGTCGGCAACCTCAGGAGCACGCCGAAGTTCTCGAAGCTCGCTATTCCCTTCATCAAGAACAATCCTCCGCGGTGGCCGGAAGTCACCGCTGCGGTCAAGAAGATCCTCGACGCCTATGTCGCCGATGCGAAGAAGCACGAGAGGGTCGGCGAGTGGATCGAGAGGATCGGCTGGGAGAAGTTCTTCAAGGTGACCGGGCTGCCCTTCACCTTCCAGCACATCGACGACTTCGTCATCGCGCGAGAGACCTTCAGGACCTCCGCGACATTCAAGTGGTAGTTCTGTATACTTGCAGGTAAAAAAAAGGAGCTTGGTAGGTGAGGGGCGACCCCCTCATCTACCAATCCTTTTTTAGTGATAGTCAAACTACTACAGGAAGGGGTGCACTATGGAAAAGGAGCAAGTGAAGCAGAAGATTTACGAACTGGTCGAGAAGTCCATGGGCAAGAAGAAACTCAAATCGAGCGACATCCAGAAGACCGTCTCTGCCGAGAACAACATCTCGAGGGATGAGGTGAAGGATGCGCTCAAGGACCTCGTAGACGAAGGCAAGCTCATCTATACTTATTTCGGCGGAAGCTTTGTAGAGATTCCCCCCCAGCAGTAATTTTTCTTTTTTGATTATACGAAGGCAGGCCGCGGTATGCGCGGCCTGCCTTTTTCATCGATCCCTCGCCGGGGGCGTGTGCGATTAGGTATAATACAGGGATATGTCTCCCTATCCACGAGTGACCATCGCCGGCATCAGAGGGGGCGGCGGCAAGACGACGCTCTCGCTGGCGGTCATCGCCGCGCTGCGCAGGCTGCGGGGCATGGCCGTCACCCCCTTCAAGAAGGGACCCGATTACATCGATGCGGGCTGGCTCTCTTCAGCGGCGCAGCACCCCTGTTATAATCTCGATCCCTTTCTCATTTCTAAGGAAAAGGTGCTCGAATCCTTTCTCGCCCACTTCCGGGGCGACGCGGCGGTGATCGAAGGCAATCGCGGGCTCTTCGACGGCATGGATGCCGAAGGGTCGTACAGCACGGCGGAGCTCTCGAAGCTCCTGCAATCGCCTGTCGTGCTCATCATCGACTGCACCAAGATGACGAGGACCGCCGCTGCCGTGGTCCTGGGCTGTATGAGCCTCGACCGGGAGGTGCGGGTCGCCGGCGTGGTGCTGAACCGGATCGCCGGGAGCCGCCACGAATCGGTGGTCCGTGCGTCGATAGAAAAATACTGCGGCCTGCCGGTGGTCGGCGCCATCCCGAAGCTGCCGGCAGGGGACCTGCCGGAGCGCCACATGGGCCTTACGCCCCACCAGGAGCATCCCGATACCGCGAGCGCCCTCCGCCTCGCCGAAGAGGTTGGTGCGAAATACCTCGATATCGATGCTCTCGTCACCATCGCGCGGAGTGCCGAACCGCTCAACGGCCGTAATGAGTTATGCGTAATGAGTAATGAGGTAAAGGACAAAACCGATGATTTGTCGTCTGCTGCCCATCACGGATCACGCGTTACGCATCACGAAATCAAGATCGGCATCATCAGGGATGCGGCGTTCCAGTTCTATTATCCCGAGAACCTCGAAGAGCTCGAGAAGCGGGGCGCGGAGGTCGTCGACATCAATGCGCTCTCCGATGCCCGCCTGCCGGAGATCGACGCGCTCTATATCGGCGGCGGCTTCCCCGAGACGAATGCCATAGGGCTGGCCCGCAACGAGGGCTTCAGGAATTCCGTGCGCGCCATGGCCGAGGAGGGGCTTCCGGTTTATGCGGAGTGCGGCGGGCTCATGTTCCTCGGCGAATCTCTCCTCGTCGGCGGCGCGCAGCATCCCATGGTGGGCATCTTCCCCCTCGCCTTCGCCATGCAGAAGAAGCCCCAGGCGCACGGCTATACCATCGTGGAAGCAGACCGGGAAAACCCCTTCTATCCCGTCGGGGCCACGCTGCACGGCCATGAGTTCCACTACTCCGCCGTCATCGGTCTCGGTGAACGGAGTGCGGTGCATACGGCTTTCGCGATGCGGCGGGGAGAGGGGATCCGCGACAGGCGAGACGGCATGGTGTATAAGAACGTATTCGCGACCTATACCCATATCCATGCCCTCGGCTCGCCGCTGTGGGCTGATGGCATGATCGCCCGGGCGAAGGCATGGAGAGCGCGCAGGGACCGCGCTGCCATTTCCGGACAACAAGGAGCTGTGCTGAATGAGTAAATACCCTCCTGAATGCCCCTTTTGCGGACGCGCGGTCGCGCGGCCCGAAGCAACGAAGACCGAGTTCGGCGAAGTGCTGAGCGGCGCCTGCGCCTGCGGCGCCGTCTATGTGTGCGACCCGACCGGCCACAATACCGGGGAGGCCTACGTGGAGGCCCTCGCCCTCGCGAAAGGCGCCTGGGATATCGGGTCGCTGAACGATGAGAGCGACTACCGGACTGACGATATCGACTACGATCTGAAGACACACCAGCGGATTTACACCAAAGGGCAGAGCACCCTGTCGGGCAGGCTCATCTTCGTGAAGATGGAAGGGCCGGCTGCTGCTGCGGCCCCGGCTGCGGCGTCAGCGCCTGCTCCGGTGAGTGCGGCAGTATCCGAAAGGAGGAGCGGCCTGAAGATGAAGCAGACCGTACGAAAGCTGCTGGATACCTCGTCTTTGGATGAGATCGTCGCCCTCGCGGCAGAGGACAAGGGCGTCCTGCGCTGGCTCATCGCTTCGGCCTACGATAAAGAAGAAGTCACGAGCTGGAGGGCCATCGAAGCGATGGGACTTATCTCCCGGCAGCTTTCGAAGACGAGGGCCGAGGTCATGCGGGATACGGTGAGAAAGCTCCTCTGGTCGATGGGAGAGGAATCGGGAGGCATCGGCTGGAGCGCAGCGGAGATGCTCGGGGAGATCGTCGCGGGCAATCCCGACAGCTTTACCGATATCGTCCCTATCATCTGGTCGTTCAAGGATGAGCTGATGTTCAGGGCAGGGGTCGTCTGGGCCATGGGAAAGATCGCCCAGGTGAGGCCCGACCTGGTGCGGTTCGTCGAGCCCGAGCTGCCGGCGCTCCTGGCGGATGAAAATCCCGCGGTGAGGGGATACGCGGTCTGGGTCTGCGGCCTGCTCGGCTGCGGCAGCGGCCATCTCGCCCGGCTGCTCGACGACCGGAGCACGCTGCCGTTTTATGAGGGGCGTGCTTTGCCGGTGAAGACCGTCGGCGAGCTGGCCGCTGCCGCATTGCATAAACCTGTCTAATAAGATTATAATATTATTCTATTTGACCAAAACTCCAATTCTATATTAACTTGATAAGTCATACTGTCACTAAATACCATGAAACGGCAGTTGCATTAAACTACATTAAATCAAACAGAAGGAGGACTGCACTATGCCCACTATGGAAATTGCAGGCAAGCAAGTAGAAGTTGATGAAGACGGTTACATGACCAACCTCGATGAATGGAACAAGGACATCGCGGTTACCATGGCCAAGGGGGACGGGCTCGACCTCACCGATGCCCACTGGGAAATCATCAACTTCCTGAGGGATTACTACCAGAAATACCAGATCGCTCCCATGATCAAGATCCTCGTCAAGGAGATCGGCAAGGTCATGGGCCCGGACAAGGGCAATACGAAGTACCTCTATGAGCTGTTCCCCGACGGTCCTGCAAAACAGGCATGCCGCTATGCAGGACTGCCGAAGCCGACGGGGTGCGTATAAAGCACCGACGAAAAGAGGCAGGAATGTACTTCCTGCCTCTCTTTTTTTATCTTACGGAGGTGAGGGGCGCTGAGGGGCATCGCCACCGTACTTCAAGACTGATAGGGAGATGGTGCCCGGAAGGCGGCCGAAGTTCGCAATGGATTTGACGCAATGGTTATCAGAAAGAAAAGAATCGGTAGTCGGGACCTGGTTTGCCGCTGCTCTTGAGACCTATCCCTCCGAGACGCAGACCTTTCTCACCACGCAAAAAGACCAATTTCATAACCCGGTGGGGCATACCCTCCGCGAGGGGCTCGAGGCGATCTTCGACGAGCTCCTCGGCTCGGCCGACTTCGACAAGATCGCCCCTGTCCTGGACAGCATTATAAAGATCCGGGCGCTCCAGGAGGTTCCCCCCTCCCATGCCGTTGCCTTCGTCTTCGACCTCAAAGGGGTCATCCGCAGAGAGCTGCGGCCGGCGGACCGCACGCCGCGCACCCCGGAAGAACTCGAGGCATTCGATACGAAGATCGACGACCTCGCCCTCCGCGCCTTCGACCTCTATATGAAGTGCCGTGAACGGCTCTGCGAGATCAGGTCGAACGAAGTCAGGAACATGACCGCGAAGCTCGTCGAGCGGGCAAACGATATATTCGAACGGTATTGTAAGGAATCGAGGGAACAGAAACAACCGTAACGGTATAAACCATAGAAAGAGGTGATTCAATGAGAATTTTGTTTCCACTCTTTGCGGTACTGGCACTCATCGTGATCGGCGTAGTGGGGGTGAGCGGGGCCCAGTTGCACTTCCTCTTCGGGGTGATAATTCCCTATGCCGCTCTCGCCGTTTTTATTGCGGGCCTTATTTACCGCGTTGTCACCTGGGGCCGTTCGCCGCAGCCCTTTGCCATCCCGACCACTGCCGGCCAACAGAAGACGCTCCCGTGGATCAAGCAGAACAAGCTCGAGAACCCTTCCAGCACCGGCGGCGTCATCGGCAGGATGCTCCTGGAGGTGTTCTTCTTCAGGTCCCTCTTCAGGAACCTGAAGGCCGAGGTGACATCCGATAGGAATGTCGTGTACGGCTCGGCCAAGTGGCTCTGGATAGCCGGCCTGGCCTTTCACTATTCCTTTCTCATCGTCCTGCTCAGGCATGTCCGGTTCTTCACCCAGCCGGTGGCTGCGTACTCCTCCCTGCTCGAGGGCCTCGACGGGTTCCTGCAGATCGGGGCGCCACGGCTCTACCTGACCGGCATCGTGCTCCTGGCTGCAGCAGCCTATCTCCTCGTCAGAAGGCTTTATATTGCGCAGGTCCGCTATATCTCCCTTGCCGCCGACTATTTCCCTCTCTTTCTCATCATGGCGGTCGCGGCCACGGGGATCCTGATGCGCTACTTCCTGAAGACGGATATCGTGGCGGTCAAGACGCTGACGATGGGACTGGTACACTTCAGTCCCGTCATACCGGAAGGAGTGGGGGCGATCTTTTATGTGCACCTGCTCCTGGTGAGCGCGCTCTTCGCCTATTTCCCGTTCAGCAAGCTGGTGCACCTGGGAGGCGTCTTCCTCAGTCCTACCAGGAACCTCCAGGCGAATACCCGCGAGTTCAGGTACGTCAACCCCTGGAACCCCCCTGTCCATGTCCACACCTATGACGAGTACGAAGAAGAGTTCAGGGAGAAAATGAAAATGGCCGAAATCCCGGTAGAAAAGGAGTAACCATGGCAAAGTTTACTGCTAAGCCTGCTGACCTCTCGAAAATAAGCCTCAAGACGCCCAGGACCGACTGGATGAATACTCCTGTCGAGATCAGGGAGCATATGTACTGCCATCCGGCGAAGGCCAAGGATCTCGAAGCGGTGGAGTTTCCCAATATCCACGAATGGAAGCCGTCCGAAGCGGACTGGAAACTTCCCGAAGGCTGGAAAGAGACGGTGCTGAACGGCATGAAGGAGCGTCTCGAGAAGTTCCGCTCCTTCCATGTCTTCATGGATATCTGCGTGCGCTGCGGCGCCTGCGCCGACAAGTGCCACTTCTATCTCGGCACCGGCGACCCCAAGAACATGCCGGTCCTCAGGGCCGAGCTCCTGAGATCGATCTACCGGAGATACTTCACCACCGGCGGCAAGCTCTTCGGCAAGGCTGCCGGCGGGCGGGAGCTGACCGAGGACGTTATCAAAGAGCTGTGGTACTACTATTACCAGTGCACCGAGTGCCGCCGCTGCTCGCTCTTCTGCCCCTACGGCATCGACCAGGCCGAGATCACGATCATCGGCCGCGAGCTCCTGAACCTGCTCGGCCTGCAGCTCGGCTGGATCGGCGGACCGGTCGCTGCCTGCTACAGGAAAGGCAACCACCTCGGCCTCGAGCCGCACACGATCAAGAGCAACATCGACTTCATGCTCGACGATATCGAGACGATTACCGGCGTGCGGGTCAATCCCACCTTCAACAGGAAGGGCGCCGAGATCCTCTTCGTCACCCCGTCGGGAGACCTCTTCGGCGTGCCGGGCGTCTATACCGCCATGGGATACCTCATGCTCTTCCATGAGCTCGGCCTCGACTACACCTGGAGCACCTATGCTTCGGAAGGCGGCAACTTCGGCTTCTTCACGAGCATGGACATGGCGAAGCGGCTCAACTACAAGATCTACGCCGAGGCGAAGCGCCTGGGCGTCAAGTATATCATCGGCGGCGAGTGCGGCCATATGTGGCGCGTGCTGCACCAGTACATGGATACCTGGAACGGGCCGGCGGACTTCATGGAGACGCCGAAGTCGCCCATCACCGGCACGGTCTTCGAGAACGCGAAGGCCACCAGGATGGTCCACATCGCCGAGTTCACCGCCGACCTGATCAAGAACGGCAAACTGAAGCTCGACCCGCGGCGGAACGACCACCTCAAGGTGACCTTCCACGACTCCTGCAACACCTCCCGCGGCATGGGCATGTTCGAGGAGCCGCGCTACATCATCAAGAACGTCTGCAAGAACTTCTACGACATGCCAGAGAATACCATCAGGGAAAAGACCTTCTGCTGCGGCAGCGGCTCGGGCCTGAACGCTTCGGAGAACATGGAGCTCCGGATGAGGGGAGGCTTCCCCCGGGCGAATGCCGTCAGCTACGTCCATAAGAAGCACGGCGTCAACATGCTCGCCAACGTCTGCGCCATCGACCGCGCGTCCCTGCCGCCGCTCATGGACTACTGGGTGCCCGGGGTACAGGTCGCCGGCGTCCACGAGCTCGTGGCCAATGCGCTGGTGATGAAGGGCGAGAAAGAGCGCACCACCGACCTGCGCGGCGACGACTTCCCGGAGAAGGAGGGAGATGAATAATGTATAACGGCGGAAAAATCATCATCGGTATCATCATCTTTCTGCTCTTTGTGATGTTCCCCTTTTATGCGAACATCGGCAAGGTCAATGCGAAGCCTGAGCCCAAGGTCGATACGCCGGCCATTAAAGAGGCGCAGGCGAAACTGGGCAAGAAGGAGGTCTGTATCGAGCCGAAGGCGTTCATGAAGGCCGAGCATATGAAGCTCCTCAACGACTGGAGAGACCGGGCGCTCAGGGAGGGCGACCGGCTCTACACCGCCTCCGACGGCAGGACCCACGATATCAACCTCCAGAATACCTGTATGCAGTGTCACTCGAACAAGAAGAAGTTCTGCGACGAGTGCCACAACTATACCGACGTGAAGCCGTACTGCTGGACCTGCCACATCGCGCCGAAGGAGGTGGAATAATGAGCAACATGGACAGACGCCAGTTCCTGAAGATAATGGGCATCTCCACGGTCTTCGGCATGGGCATGGCCTCCACCCCTGCCTTCCTCGAGAAGCTCGATGCATCGTCCTTCGGCAAGACGCCGGGAAGACTCGCCGCAAAGCGGTGGGGCATGTACATCGACATGGACAAGATCAACGAGCAGGATGCCGAGCGGATCATCCACGCCTGCCACAGCGCCCACAATGTCCCCCTGCATGCAAACAAGAAGCACGAGGTCAAATGGATATGGACCGAGGAGTTCGGCCGTGCCTTCCCCGAGCAGGAGGGCGAGTATATGGCCGGGAAGCTGGAGCACAGGGAGTTCCTCGTGCTCTGCAACCACTGCGACAAGCCTGCCTGCACGAGGGTCTGCCCGACCAAGGCGACCTACAAGAGGAAAGAGGACGGCCTCGTGCTGATGGACTACCACCGCTGCATCGGCTGCCGGTTCTGTATGGCCGCCTGCCCGTACGGCGCCCGGAGCTTCAACTACATCGACCCCCGGCCGGTGCTCAAAGAGCAGAATGAGAAATTCCCGACCCGCATGATCGGCGTCGTCGAGAAGTGCACCTTCTGCTCCGAGCGGCTCGACAAGGGGCTCAAGCCGGCATGCGTCGAGGCGTCCAACGGCGCCATGATCTTCGGCGACCTGAACGACCCGAACTCGGAGCTGCGGAAGGCGATACACGAACACTTCACCCTGCGCCGCAAACCCGAGCTCGGAACCAATCCCGGCTTGTACTACAAAATAGGAGGTGCTGAGCATGCTGGATAAAGCGTTATCGGGAAGCACGAAATACTGGCTGTGGCTGGGCTTTCTGGGAGCCCTCGCCGGTATCGGGACCATCGCCTATCTCTTTCAATTCAATCTCGGCCTGGGTATAACGGGGCTGAACAGGGATGTCTCGTGGGGGCTCTATATCGGGCAGTTCACCTTCCTCGTCGGCGTCGCCGCCTCGGCGGTCATGCTCGTTATCCCCTACTACCTGCATCACTACAAGAAGTACAGCAAGATCGTCATCCTCGGCGAGTTCCTGGCGGTCGCGGCTGTCATCATGTGCATCCTCTTCATCTTCGTCGATATGGGGCAGCCGATGAGGATCTCGAACGTCATCCTGCACCCCACGCCCAACTCGATCATGTTCTGGGACAGCGTGGTGCTCATGGGCTACCTGGTGCTGAATATCGTCATCGGCTGGACAACGCTCCACGCCGACAAGAAGGGCGTGAAGCCGCCCCAGTGGGTCAAGCCGCTCATCTATCTCTCGGTCCCCTGGGCAGTCAGCATCCACACCGTCACGGCGTTCCTCTACGCGGGTCTCCCGGGCAGGCACTTCTGGCTCAGCGCCATCATGGCAGCCCGATTCCTCGCGTCGGCCTTTGCCGGCGGCCCTGCGCTGCTCATCATCCTCGCCCTTATCGTGAGAAAGGTGAGCAAGTTCGATCCCGGCCAGGAGCCGATCCAGACCCTCGCAAAGACCGTCACCTATGCGATGTTCGCGAACGTCTTTTTTCTCGGCCTCGAGATCTTCACCGCGACCTACAGCGGGATACCGGGGCATGCCCATCCCTTCGAGTATCTCTACTTCGGCATCGACGGGCATAATGCGATCGTCCCGCTCATGTGGACCTCGACGATCCTCGCCTTCACCTCCCTCGCCCTGCTGATCGTGCCTGCGATGCGGAAGAACGAGAACGTGCTCATCTGGGCATGTGTCGCGCTCTTCATCTCGCTCTGGATCGACAAGGGCTTCGGCCTCGTGATCGGCGGCTTCGTCCCCAACCCGTTCGAGCAGGTGAACGAGTACTGGCCGAGCTTCCCCGAGATACTGATCACCGTCGGCGTCTGGGCGATCGGCTTCATCGTCCTTACCGTCCTCTACAAGATCGCGGTCTCGGTAAGGGAAGAGGAGCTGGCGTAGCGGAAATAGACGAGGGACTGTAGACGAGAGACTTAAGACAGTAACAGCGAGGGCTCATCCTGTAGCAGGATGAGCCCTCGTTTATCAGGTGGATGACGGCAGTATCCGACTATTCTCTTATGCTAACCCTGCGGCGGTTCCTTGCGCCGCTTGCCGGAGTGCTTTGTGAGGCGTTGTGTCGTTTTTGCCAGATCGAGTAGTGACCGCAACGCATCGTTCACTGCGGCTGAATCTCCAAATGCCTTGGCAACATCCGGTTCGAGCATGACAACATTTGCGCCCTCCTCTAGAATGCGTTTGTAGTATTTGCCACGAACGGCTTTAGAGTAATCAAAACGGTATTCAGAGCGCAACTCATCACTAACGCTTTTCCTTTTAGCTTTCATGTCTTTTCCTTTCTTGCGCTGTTGCAAGACGGGCACTGATAATACGTATGACGCTGCCTCTCTCCGTATGCGAAACCACCAGTAAACGCCACCGGGAGGAGTAGCCAACCGTTATGAATCTTTCTTCGCCCAACGAGTGGTCAGGGTCATCGAACGTTGCTGATAAGGGATCATAGAATGCCGTTATGGCTTCGTCAAATGATACCCCGTGTTTTCTCTTGTTCTTTTTTGCCTTTTCCCTGTTCCACTCGAATTGCATGCACTTGATTTTATCATAAATCCTGCGCCTGGCGCAGAAGTCTAAGCGGGGTGATCTGCCGTATCCCTGAATAAAATGGGCAGGTGACAAAGGAAGGGGAGATATGGTATAAAATTCTAGTTTCTTCAACTGCTTGAGATGCGGTCACGCCTGGGTTCCGGGGGGAGCGACGTGGGGAAGAGCATAGTAGTCATCGCCACTGCTCAAAGGCGAAGGAATGTCTTGCTCGCCCGAGGGGAGGAGCGGCGGTATCCCGGCGTACCCTCCTGCGCAGTGGAAGGGATAGGTATGGTAAAGGAGCTCCTGGAACAGGATTGCGCCAAACCCCTCAGCCTCGATCAGGCCTGCAAGCTCTCGGGGCTGAGCAGGACCTACTTCTGCGGGTACTTCAAGCGCATCACCGGTCTCCCGTTCAAGAGCTACCAGGAGCATATAAAAATGGAAAGGGCAGGCGAGCTCTTGCAAGACCCGGACCGCACCGTTGCGGATATATCCCGTACGCTGGGATATACCACGCCGGGCTATTTTTCGACTGCCTTCAAGAAATTCACCGGCTTGTCCCCCAGGGCCTTCAGGCTGTCAAGGAAATTTTTGGAAGAATCCTAACGTTTTTTGTACGAAAACGAAAGAATTCGCCTCCTGGTTGTGGTATGCTGGAAGTCAGCTCGTGAAAGACGCTCGTCTTAACGGCTGAGCCTGCGGCATAGTGTTGTAATGTAGAAAATGCAAATTTCCACCCGGGGGGCGTGCATGCGATTACAACGTTTTGCTTTCATCTGCCTTATCCTGGCCTTTCTCCTCATCCCCTCTCAGCACACCTTTGCACAGGAAGTCATCATCGCCCCCGGGGTGTATGTCAATGACCCCGGCAACACCGGGGCTGCAACAGCGAGCATCCCTATAGAGACGCCTCCCGGCAGAAACGGCGTCGCTCCCCGGCTTGTCATCAACTACAACTCCAACAGGAGCAACGGCTGGGTCGGCATGGGCTGGGAGCTCGAGGTGGGCGAGATACAGCGGGCGACTAGGAGCGGGCTCAATTACAGCGCCAACGACTACGTTTTCATAAGCGGCGGCGCTTCTGTCGAGCTGACTGCACGAGGCGATTGGGGGGCGAATTACTACGGCGCCAGGATCGAAGGGGCATTCTCCAAGTTCTACTACAACTCCTCTACCCAGGGCTGGGAGGTCACGACAAAGGACGGCACGAAGTACTACTACGGCACCACTGCTGCATCGCGGCAGGACAGCGCGCAGGGGGTCTTCAAGTGGTGCCTGGACAAAGTGCTGGATACCAACGGCAACTACATGACCGTCTCCTATGTGAAAGACCAGGGGGCGATCTACCTCGACCGGATCGATTACACCGGCAACGCCAACGGCCTTAGCCCTTCCAATTACGTGAAGTTCTACCGCGAGGGCAGGACCGATGTGGTGCCGATCTACACGTCCAACACCGATGCAAAGATGGCATACCGGTTGAAGACCGTAGAGGTCTACGGCAACGGACAGCTTAGCAGGAAGTACGAGCTTCAGTATGCCGTGAGCGGCAATACGGGCCGCTCCCTCTTGAGCAGCGTGACGACCTACGGCAGCGACGGCGTTACCGCCCTGCCGCCTATGACCTTTACGTATCAGACGTCGCCGGAGGGGTTTGTGCAGGGAGCCTCTGTTCCTTCTATTCCCTATTACAGTGCTTTCTTCGGAGATGTCAACGGTGATAAGAAAGCAGACACTCTAAGAACTGAGTATGACCCGGCAACTGCGACAAACGGTGTGCGCGTCTACCTCTCCAACGGCAATGGGTTCAACGATGCAGGCAGATGGCTTACGCTCCCTTCCCATACATCGGGCATCTATGATGTCGGGGATTTCAACAGCGATGGATTCACCGATGTTCTCATGAGACGCTACACGTATGTTAATAATGCCTATCGCTCTTATGCTGTTGTATATTATTCATCCAGTAGCAATTTTTCTGCGGGACAGGTGAGCGCTCCCTACTCCTCCGACTGCAGCTCCACTGTTTCGTGCACATATAGAGCCGGAGACTTCAACGGCGACGGCAAGTCAGATGTCCTCGAAATGGCGACAATGTCTGATAACAGGGTGAGAGTACGAGTTTTTCTCACGCAAGGATTCTCCTTTGTCGATGCAGGTATTTGGGGCTATCTGCCTCCTTTTGTTAATGATCCGAAAATCGGAGATTTCAATGGTGACGGAAGATCGGACCTGTTGATTTTGACATATCGAATTGTTGGTAATAGCGCGATTTATACGTATAAAGTCTTCAAGTCAACAGGCTCGTCGTTTGTGGAAAGTATAGCGCTTCCTGAGGGGATATCCTATGCTCAGGTCGGAGATTTCAACGGCGACGGGATTTCTGATGTCATTACTGCAACTACAACGTCGTCAGAAGCTCGGGTCTATCTCTCCCGGATTGCCGGGTTTGTAGATGCAGGTGTGTGGGCATCGCTTACTTATGGAGAGTTTATGGGGGTGTCTGATTTCAGCGGTGACCAGAAGGCAGACGTGCTTATTGGAGCCTCTCAGCTCCGCTTCTACAAATCCACCGGCCCGCTCCCCGACCTTCTCAGCGGCATCGACAACGGACTGGGGGGCACAACGGCGATTACTTATGCCCCTTCCAATCAATATCCAAATACCCGGCTGCCCTTCATCGCCCAGACCGTCTCGTCGGTGACCGTGGGCGACGGCAACGGCAACGTTTCAACTACGACCTATACCTATTCGGGCGGCAGCTACCAGCCCGACACCAAGGAGTTCAGGGGCTTCATCCAAGTGATAGCGACCGACCCTGCCGGCACTGTCACCGCAACCTCGTTCAGCCAGGACAATGCTACCAAGGGACTCGTAACAAACCAGTACGTCAACGGCGCCTCAGGGAAGTGGTACAGGGTCGCCGGCAATAACTACGATGTCGTTTCTCCCTACACGGGAGTGTCCTTCCCGCGTCTCATTCAGAAAATGGAATCGGTCTTCGATGCCGGCAACCGGAAGCGCACCTTTACCGATTTCAGCTACGATGCTTACGGCAACGTCACCCGGAAATACTTCCAGGGAGACGATCTCATAACGGGAGATGAAAAGGAAGAGCTCATAGAATATAATTACGATACCGCGAAGTGGATCGTTGCGCTTCCCAAGCACACCTCCCTGAAAGACAGCAGCGGCACGACCAGAGCTCAGGCATGGTACACCTATGATACGAAAGGCAACCTCACGGCCAAAGAGGCCTGGCTCGAAGGCGGGGTCAACCCGGTCATCACCTACGGCTACAACGCCTACGGCAACCAGATTTGGGTGAAGGACGCCCGCGGCTCTACTACCACCGTCGACTACGATCCCATGACGTATACCTACCCTGCTAAAACAACCAACCCGCTCGGCTACAGCGTAACGACCGACTATGACTACCGGTACGGCAAACCCCGCACCAGGACCGACCCCAACGGCAATATGTTCACCTATGACTACGACGAGTTGGGCAGGCTGATGCAGTCGACCGACCCCGAAAGCGGGGCCTATGCCTACAAATGGAAAGAGACCTACTTCGACGGCCTGGGCAGAGTGACAAAGACCAAAACGCAAGGGCCCGAGGGGAAGTTCATCGTATCGGAGACAAGATACAACACCCGGGGCCTGGTGGCTACCACCTCCCTGCCGTATTTCGTCGATGCTGCGGGACAGCCCCTGGAGACCATCCGGTGGACCTCCTACACCTATGACCCTATAGGCAGGGTAACGAAAGTCATTAGTCCCGACAATACAACAGTAACGAAATCGTATGAGATATATGTGAATTACAGGGTTGTTACCACCGATGCCAATGGGGGTTATAAGATCGAGGAGAAGGATGTTTACGGCAGGCTTATCGGGGCATATCAGAGCGGCTCCAACGCCACCTATGAATACGACGTCCTGGGCAACCTCCTCAAGGTCACCGATGCCAGGGGCAACCAGACCACCATGACCTACGACACCCTCTCCCGCAAGATAGCCATGAACGACCCCGACATGGGCCGCTGGACGTACTCCTACGATGCCAGTGGTAATCTCATTTCACAGACTGATGCAAAAAACCAGACCATCACCTTCACCTACGATGAACTGAACAGGGTGACGAAGAAGCACTACGAAGGCTGCACCACCTGCACCGATGTCATCTATGCCTACGACGAACCGATCTCCTCGCACTCCGTAGGACGGCTCACTACCGTCATCGACATCTCGGGCACGGCGAGCTACGACTACGACAGCCTGGGCAGGGCGGTGAAAACCACCAAGACCGTCGATAGCGTGGATTATGTAACCGAAACCACCTACGATGCCCTGGGCAGGCAGACGAGCATCCGCTACCCCGACGGCGAGCTTATCGAATACCTCTATGATGAGGCAGGCAATCTCACCAATGTATCGGGTTATGTGACCTATGCCGACTACAACGCCGTAGGACAGGCAGGCACGATCACCTATGCCAACGGCGTCACCACCATCCAGCAATACTACCCGGACAACAGCAGGCTCTTCTCCATCACCACCAACAGCCCCGCCCAGGGCGGGCTCCAGAACATCTCCTATACATACGACAATGTGGGGAACATTACGAAAGTAACCGATTACCTGGATAGTAACCGCACCCAGACCTTCGCCTACGATTACCTCAACCGGCTCACTCAAGCCCAGAGCGCATCATACGGCACGCTTACCTACCAGTACAACGAGATCGGCAATATCATCTATAACTCACAGGTGGGAAACTATACCTACGACCCTGCCCATCCTCATGCTGCGACACAGGCGGGCTCGATCTCCTATGCCTATGACAGTAACGGCAACATGATCACCCGCGGCGGAAAGAGCATCGTCTATGACTATGACAACAGGCCGACCCGTATTGCCGGCACTAACGGCACCGTCGATTCAGTGTATGACTATACCGGGCAGAGAGTAAAGAAGATCGCCCCTTCGGGCACGACCATCTACATCGGCAAGCACTACGAGTGCAAAAACGGCTCCTGCACCAAATACCTCTTTGCCGGAGGCCAGCGCATCGTCTCGAAGACGGCTACTGACACCTACTACTACCATGCCGATCATTTAGGCAGCGCTACCATTATCACCAATGCTTCGGGCAGCAAAGTGCAGGAGACGTACTACTACCCCTATGGAGGCGTGAGGTCGAATGTCGGCAGCGTCAACCTCAAACACAAGTTTACCGGCCAGGAGGAGGATGCCGAGACAGGGCTGTACTACTACAATGCCCGATACTATGACCCCGTGCTGGCGCGGTTCATCAGTCCCGACACCATAGTGCCCAATCCGCGCGATCCGCAGGACTTGAACAGGTATACCTATGCGGGCAATAATCCACTCCGCTATACCGATCCCACCGGACACTTTAAATTCGGCAGTTTCTTCAGAAGCATTAAAAAGGTATTTAAAGCAGTAGTGGGGGTTGCAGTTGGTGCGGTAGTTACCGTGGCTACCGGAAACCCTGTGCTTGGCGGAATGGCTGCCGGTGCTGTATCATCAGCGTTCAATGGTGGTAATATCGCCCTGGGTATGCTGAGCGGAGCAATAACCGGCGTAGCATTTTACGGAGCTGGAGAAATTATTTCAACGGGAAACATTTTAGACGCAAGTGGGCAAATAATCGGCAACTCCTTCAGCTCGTTCGCACAGGCAGGGATACATGCAGCAGCAGGGGCTATAGCCGGAGGAATCAGCAGTGCAATTTATGGTGCAGATGTAGGAATGGGAATGCTTGTAGGAGGGATATCCGCTGGAGTTGCACAGTATGCGGGATCACAAATGTTTACTGGAAACGAATCATTTCAAGCCCAATTGGCTGGACGTTTTGCAATCGGAGGAGTTACAGGCGGAATTACTGCGGAACTCTCCGGCGGTGACTTTGGGGACGGATTTGCGTCAGGAGGGATAACAGGAGCAGCGGGATTTTTATTTAATCATTGGTTGCATGATATGGCAAAAGGCACAGCGTTTGGTTTTGCAGCTGCCGGAGTTGTAACATGGGAAGCTGCTAAAATGGTAACTGCCGATGTTGCAAAGCTCCTCGTTACCAGTAAGATTCCCGCTACCCACGCTGGAGAATTTGCAATGGATAAATCTTTTACCGCGCTTGAAGTTACCAAAAACGTTGCAGGAGACTATCAAGAGATTGGTGAAAGGGTCGGACGCCGTATAGAAACACTTAAAAAATGGTTTGGAATAAAGGAATGATGAGTTTAAAGGAAATTGCACATTCAATAACAATTGTACTTATGAGCACTCTTATCATTTTTGCATTGCTCGATAATATTCTAATTGTTATTGTAAAAGCTCGTAAGCCGTCATTACAGAATAAGTATTATGACTTTCATAGAAGACATGGTTTTTTAAAGGTTACTTTCTTAAAACTGATTGGCGCTTTAATTATTGTTTACTTTTTATTAGAACCAATAGGAAAATCTGGTGCATTAGCAGCACTTATTTGGGCTTATGGCTTTTTCGTTACAAAATTACTAATTGATCTCATAAAAAGAAAAGCTTGACGCTTAGAAGGAGCTCAGAAGGGACAGCACCCATTAAAGCCTACCCCTTCCTGACCTTCTGCACAAACGATGTGACATCGACGATCTTGATGCCGTGGAAGTGCTTGAGGTTTCTGAGGTGCTTATCCCCAGAGACGATGAAGTCGGCCTTTGCCTCCAGGGCGCAGGCCAGGAACATGTTATCGGAGGGGTCTGAGGCAAGCCTGTCGGTTGAGTAGATATCCTTGGTGATGAGCGCCTTTCTGAAGATAAGCCTGAAGAACCGCTTGATCGCCTCATCCTTGAGCTGAAGGCGCTCCCTGATCCGTGGGTACTTCAGCACCCGGCTCACCTCTCTCAAAATCTCAAGGGAGGTCACAAGCTCGAACCTCCGGGTGATCCAGAGCTCCTGGAGCTCAGTCGCCGGGGAGTCCTTTGCAAAGAGCCCGCTGACAAACAGATTGGTATCGACGACAGCCCTAAGCTTACGCTCCAACTTTCGCTCGTTTGCGCTTTTCTTTTTCTTCCGCCCTCACTGCAGCGACCGCCTCATCGACAATGCTTTCGATCTCCTCGGTAGAGTATCCCTCAGCGCCTTTCCTGAACTCAGCGACCACCTTGCGCATCTCCTTTGTCCATACCGTATCCGACATCGGCGGCAGCACCTCCTGGAGCTTGTTCTTTATAATCACGCTTTCGATAACGGTCATGAGCGCCTCTTTATCATGGGGGTTCAGGCGTGCAATCGTCTCGAACTGCTCAAGCAGTTTTTTATCGAGAATCCTCGAAGGGGCCACCCCTTCGTTTTCGCCGAAGATCAACTCATCGGCCGAGACCCCGAGCGTCTTAGCCATACCCTTGATGACCTCCAGGGTAGGAGAAGAAGCGCCCTTTTCATAGCGTCTCATCTGAGCGATCCCCACGCCGATCTTTTTCGCCAGGTCTTCCTGTGTAAGCCCTTTGGCCTTCCTCAGCTTTGAAAGCGTCTCTGCAAACGGCATAGTGTGGACCTCCAATTCTGTTTTGATCGGATTATAGCACGGGAGTTTCGGGGCACCGTTATTATGAGAGCGCTTCATCACAGATAAACCTTGACAATGAAAATCATATATGATACTTTAGAGTTCATATAAGATATTACCCTAAATATCGGGGTTTTGCAACATTTTCCTCTTGACAGGGTTTTCAGGGAAGGAGGGGCGGCACTTGAGGATATCGAAGGCGGAGATCGAGGCGATCAAGAGAGATCACGACCTTAAAGCGGTCATCGAGTCCCACGGCGTCAAGCTCACCAGGAAGGGGACCAACTACGTGGGCCTCTGTCCCTTCCATAAAGAAAAGAAACCATCCTTCACCGTCAATCCCCGTACCAACCTCTATCATTGCTTCGGCTGTAACGCTGGCGGCGATGTGATAGCCTTCATCAGTAAGAAAGAGGGCATCGGCTTCAGGGCCGCAGTGCATAAGCTCTCCGGAAACGGCAGCAATGGAGCGAAGAGCAAACCGAAATCGAAGCAAGCCGCGCCTTCTTCCTTAACTGCTCCTTCTCCTTCCATCAATCGTTCTCGTCTGTTAAATCGTGTCGTCTCTTTCTATCATAAGAGCTTCTGTGAGGATCAGAGGGCAATGGAATATCTCAAAGGGCGTGGCATCACTGATAACAGCATCTACGCCGACTTTCAGATCGGCTACAGCAACGGAACACTATTGAACACGATCCCCGACGAAGGCGATATACGCGCGGCCCTCAAAGAGATGGGCCTGCTGAATGCAAAAGGCAAAGAGATGTTCTACGGCTGCGCCGTCTTCCCTGTCTTCGATGAGAACAAGGATTGCGTAGGGCTCTACGGGAGGAGGATCGACAAAGGAGAGCCCGAACACCTGTACTTACCGGGTCCAAGAAAAGGAGTCTTCAACCACCAGGCCGTAAAGAGATCGAAGTCAATCATCCTCACCGAATCAATCATCGACGCTCTGACCTTATACAACGCCGGATTCAGGGACGTGATCCCCTGCTATGGCGTCAACGGCCTCACCGAGGACCACATGGCTCTCTTTGCGAGGCATCAGACCAAGGAGGTCTACATCTGCTTCGACCGAGACGACGCCGGCACAAGCGGCGCAGAGCGGATCAAAGAGCAGTTAAAAGAAAAAGGCATCGACGCCTACATCGTGCAACTTCCGGAGATCGAGACAACCGCGGAGGGGACTGTCCCGGATTTACGGGCGGAAGCCGTAGAATCGGGACTGTCCCCGGCGTCAAAGGTAGACGTAAACTCCTTCTTCTCCTTAACCGCCGATGCAGCAGCAGCCTTTGAGCGCCTGTTAAAGGAAGCCAACCCCCGCGCTGCAGTACGATCCGACAAGATCGTCAAGCACGAGCAGAAAGCTTACGAGAAGACCGACACCGGCTTCATCGTGCAATACGAGAGCAGGCGTTACGAAGTGCGGAGCATCATCAGAGACGGCGTGAAGCTCAAAGCAACCATCAAAGCAGTCAAGCAGAGCGCAGAGAAACAGCGCTTTCATTTGGACACCGTAGACCTCTACTCAAACCGAAGCCGTCTCTTCTTTGCAAAGGCATGCGCCGTGCTCTTTTCGGAAGGAGACGACATCATCACCGAGGACATCACCAGGCTCATCGACCTCTGCGAGTCCTGGAAATCCGAAAGCACAGAGACACCGCCGGCGCAGCGAATGACCAGGACCGAGGAAGAAGAAGCATTGGAGTTCCTGAAAAGTTCATCTCTCTTTAAGAGCATCCTTGAGGACTTTGAAGTCATAGGCCTCACCGGAGAGGACGGCAACAAGCTCATGGGCTATATCGCCGCAACGAGCAGAAAGCTCGATGAGCCGCTCTCCATACTCATCCAGTCAAGAAGCGCTGCCGGCAAGAGCACCCTGCAGGACGCCATCATCATGCTCATGCCCACCGAGGACTGCATCAAATACACCCGCCTCACCGGCCAGGCCCTCTTCTACAAAGAAGAAGACAGCCTTGTGCACAAGCTCCTTGCTATCGAAGAAGAGCACGGAGCCAGGGACGCCTCCTACAGCATCCGCAACATCCAATCATCCAAATACCTCTCCATAGCGGCCACCGGCAAAGACCCCGTAACCGGCAAGCTCAGAACCGAAGAATACAGAGTCAAAGGACCGGTTGCCCTCATGATCACCACCACAGAGGTAGAGCTTGATTACGAGACCTCTAACCGGTTCATCACCTTGACCATTGACGAATCAAAAGAGATGACCGAGCGGATACTCAAGAAGCAGAGAGAACAGGACACCCTTGAGGGTTTGATAAGGAAGGCAGAAGTAGAGCGGATCATTAAACGCCACCATAACGCACAGCGCCTATTGCGACCGCTCCACGTCATCAACCCTTACGCCGAGCATCTCACCTTCCCTTCGGAATCATTACGTGCACGCCGTGACCACAAGAAGTACCTTGGCCTGATCAAAGCAATCGCCTTCATTCATCAGTACCAAAGAGAAATAAAGAGCGTTGCCTATAACGGCGACGTGCTTCAGTACATCGAAGTCACCCTTGAGGACATCGACAAAGCGAACCGCCTTGCCGGCGAAGTCCTGGGCAGAACGCTTGATGAGCTGTCCCCTCCCTCCCGGCTGCTGCTTAAGATGATCCGCGAGATGGTGCAGAGCAGATGCAAGGAACTAAAGATCGATCCTAAAGAGTATCGTTTCAGCAGGAAGGACATACGGGAGTGGTCCAGGTGGAGCGACTTTCAGATCAAATGCCACATCAGGCAGCTTGAGGACCTGGAGTACCTCTACTCCCTGAGCGGCAAGAAAGGCAAAGAGTATGTCTACGAGCTCCTGTACGGAGGTGGAGGAGAAGACGGCCGTCACTTCCTCATGGGACTGACTACCATCGAGCAGTTAAAGAAGAAGATCAGCGATCAGCCCTCAGCTCTCAGCTCTCAGCGATCAGTCACGAACCAGGAGGGCAAAGGCGTGAACTTGGAGGGCAACAAAGCCTACTTGGAGGGTACTTGGAGGGCGGTAGTAGGGCACCTGGAGGGTAAGGGTAAATCGGCGCAAACCCTTGTGCAGAGCCAATCTACAGCCATAATCCTATCAACTTGGAGGGTTTTGGGGAAAAGCATATATAGAAGAAACACCATTGAAACCGCTTGTTCATAGGTGTACCCGATGAAGACCATGAATGATCTTCTGTTCGGATTCACCGAGCATCTTAAGGTGAGGAACTACTCTCTGAAGAGCATCACCGCCTACTGCCAGCACCTGCAGGGCTTCTTTGCATATCTGAAAGAGGCGGGCGTCACCGACATCAAACGGGTGACGAGGGATATGCTCAAAGCCTATCAGCTTAGGATCACTGAACACGGAGGACCGCGCTGTAGCAGCTATACCATAGCAACCATCTCGGTAAAGGTAAGAGCTGTAAAGCGCTTCTTTGAATACCTGGAGCAGAGCAATCAGATCCTCCTGAACCCCGCAGAGCACATCAAAGAGCCGAAGAAAGAAACCCGGCTGCCGAGGGCAGTCCTTACCGAAGAGGAAGCCCGGAAGCTCCTCGATGCTCCGAACCTCTCCACCCTGTTCGGCATCCGTGACAGGACCATCATGGAGGTCCTCTACTCCACCGGCGTGAGGCTTGCCGAGCTGCTGGGCCTCACCATCTACGACTGCGATCTCCAGGGCGGACTTCTGAGAGTCAAAGGCAAGTTCTCAAAGGACAGAGTAGTGCCCCTGGGAAGATACGCAATCCGCTTCCTCAAAGAATACATCACCCGCGTGAGGCCGCGCCTCACGAGGAACAACAAGGCTGTGCGCACTCTCTTTGTGAACTACCTGGGAGAGCCCCTCTCCGCGATGGCAGTGCAGATCATGATCAGAAAATATACAAAGGAGGCTGGAGTAAAGAAGCACGTCACCCCCCACGTCTTCAGGCATACTTTCGCAACACAACTGGTGAGAAACGGCGCCGACATAACGGCAGTGCAAAAGATGCTCGGCCATAAGGACCTGCGGGTAACGCACCTCTACACAAAGGTTGCCGGCGTTGAAGTCAAGAAGACCCACAGCAAACACCACCCCAGGGAAAAAGACAAAGCGGCCAAAGAAGAACTAAAGCCGCCTGCTGTCAAACACTTCCGCCGTGACTGACGCCGAAGCCTACAAAGCCAAATACAGCGAGCACCTGCGTCTCCTTAACTTTGCCCCTACCACCATCAAAAGCCATCTCTTCTATCTTAACCGCTTCCTCCGGTATCTGAGAGAAACCGGCATCAGTGAGATCACCGCAGTCACCAGAGACACCATCAGGGACTACCAGGTGCACCTCTATGAAGAGATCAACTTCAAAGGCGAGCCCAACAGCGTCCGCGCACAGAACAATGCCCTGAAAGTCGTCAAAGCCTTCTTCCGCTTCCTCCAGGGCAGTAACTACATAATCGGAGATCCCGCAAAAGATATCCTCTATGCAAAGACCCCCAAGAGACTGCCGCGCTCCATCCTCACACAATCGGAGATGAGGAAACTCCTGCAGGCTCCCGACACCAGCACGATCCTGGGCTACAGAGACAGGACCATCCTTGAAGTCCTCTACTCAACGGGAATACGAAAAGAAGAGATCAACAGCCTCCTCGTCGAGGATGTCGATTACAACGAAGGCTACATCAGAATCAACAGCGGCAAAGGAAGAAAAGACAGAGTAGTACCGATCGGCAGGATCGCCTGCCGTTATCTTGAAAACTACATCAAAGCGGTACGCCCGGTCCTCGTCAGGAACCCGCGTGAAAAACATCTCTTTATATCGATGAGAGGGAGAAGACTTTCCAAGAACGTCGTGTGGGAGATCGTCAAAGAGTACGCAAAGAAAGCCAGGATCAAAAAGAACATCTCTCCGCACACCTTCCGCCACACCTGCGCAACCCTCATGCTCAGAAACAAAGCCAACATCCGGCACATACAGGAACTGCTCGGCCATGCCTCACTGGATTCAACCCAGGTCTATGCAAGCGTAAGCATCACCGACTTGAAGGAAGTGCATTCAAAATGCCATCCAAGAGAGAAGGACAAAGAATAGCGGAAGGGGTCTGCGTGCTCGGGCTCCGGCCCCTTCGTGTCCTTCGCTCCCTGCGCTCGCAGCCCTTGATTGATGGAGATCCCCCGCCCAACCCCGCTACGAGCGGCAGAGGGAGAGCAAGCAGAGTGCCGGCGCCTCCCCCCGCCGAGCCCTCCCCCTTTGGAAACCCCCTCCCTGGCACCCCCCTCCCTCTAAGGAACTCCCAAAGGGGGAGGGCTCTCTCGGCGCATTGATCCATAGCGCCTTAGGGGGGAGGGGTCGCCGTGTGGGGCCGACCCTCCCCACACCCTTGGCAGGGGCACAGTGCTTGCAGAAACTGCCGCTCTCCGCTCCCGTCCGCCCCCAAGGGGCTCCCCCAGGGATAGCTGCGGAATGGGGCTTCGTGCTTCCGCTCTCGCTTCAGCACCAAGCCCATGTCCCGCTCAGTCATGCGCCGTGCACTGATCCTTCGCCTTCGCTCAGGATGCACAGCACCCTCCTGCGCTCAATCACCCGCCCGCCCACACAAGAGGCGGCCCATGAGACTGCCTCTCTTCGGTCGGCAGACTCCCGGCCCGCTTGCAGCCCTGTCCGCCCTCTCATGGGCTCCCGGCAGAGGCAGTTAAAAAGAAAATATGTTGACATAGATCGTAGTCAGTGCTTTAATAATAGGGCTTTACTACACCTATGATCGTTCACTGGGGGGACGGCCATTATGACATGCCTTGCATATCAGCATTCCTTTCAACACCACGCTACAACTGTCTTTACACATAGAGAGCTTGACTGTTTTGGGTGTCTGCTACACCTATGATCTTTCAAAAATCGACTTAAAACGCAGGACGCCCTGCAGACGACGGAGTGCCCGCAAAAGCGCGTGGTTGCTTGATTTGCGCCTGTAGAGGGGGAAGTCTTACGGGATTGTTGCGGGCAATAATCCGCTCAGATATACTGATCCTACGGGGCATTTCAAATTCGGAAGTTTTCTGAAAGCAGTTGTCAGCGCGTTTATTGGCGGTGTGGTTACCGCTTTTGCTGGCCCTGTAGTAGGCGGTATGGTAGCCGGGGCAGTGGGCGGAGCAATGACCGGGAAAACGGAGAATATCATATTCGGAGCGATAGGGGGCATGGTATTCGGAGGGGCTGGCTATGCAGTATATGATGCCTTCGGGATGGTAGGCGTTGGTGCCATGATAGCCGGTGGGGGCGGGTATGCGTATGCTAGAGGCGGATGGAATGGGGTGGCGTATTATGCCGGAGGAGTGATGGGAGGAATGGCGGGATATGCGGCGGGGAGCTACATTAATACTAAGTGGTCTAGCTGGTTCCCAACGACTCCATCTGCAAACATAAGCCCCAATGTAAACAACAGTACAAACAGTAATGATCAAATACTCATTGCGAGATGGGAATATTCTCAGTCAACAGGCGATATATACTATGTTGACGATACAACGGAACTACCATATATCCAAGGACGAGGCTATGCAGGTCATGGGGAGGGATTGAATAACCCTGATATGCAGGATATACCAAATATCGGTCCACCACCAGAAGGCGACTATACGATAGGTCCTGAGCAAACAAATGTCACAGGCAGCGGTACAGTATTACGTGGATCAATGAGATTGACGCCATCTCCTGAGAATGAAATGTATGGACGTGGAGGATTCCTCATTCATGGGGGCAATATGCAAACAATGGATTCCTCGCGCGGTTGTATTATTTTACGACGGGATATGAGAGACATTATTGGCGGTAGCGGTGATAATGCTTTGCGGGTGACACAATGAAGAGAGTGTTTGAGCTGATCGTTTGGTTCTCAGCTATGCTGCTTATTGCAGAAGGGTATGGGAATACGCTGCAGCGGATGCCGATAGCACCCAACGGACAAACAATTATTGAGGGTAGGTTGCACAAACATAATGTAAAAGTGACGATTGAAACTCATATTGTACAAATTGGAAAGCCGTCTGATAAAAGACCGGTCAGAGTAAATTCAAGTTGCACTTATAGCAGATACCCTTGCAGTCTTGTCGACAGCATCGACATTACAGTGAGCGGTAGTCCAATTAGGATTCCTCGATCTGTGTTTTGTGATTTAGCTGACTTGAACAGTGCAACAATTAATGAAGAGAAAAAAAGATTGCTCCTTACGCTGACTGGCGGTGATGCATCGGAAAGCTACATTATGAAAATTGAATTTGATACACAGCGTGTCAGAAAAAGAAGTTTGTTTAGTGGAGAGTCAAATAGGCTTTTACAAGAGACAACATACTATCAAGTAGTAATAGACGGCGATTAGAACGTAGCTGTATGGGTAGCAACAGAACGGAAGTATCCGGGACGGTTCCATTTAGAAGTATCCGGGACGGTTCCATTTATGAGCAAGATACAAAGGCGCAAAGAGGTGGAGTGACATGATAGCGCGTAAAGGAGCGACACAGAGCTGTGTACCGGAACGAGGGATTACCAGTTTCTGGTTCGTATTGATTCTCAATATCCTCGCTGCCGGATGCGCCACCGGTTCCGGGGTGAACCGTCACCTGCTATTCAAAGAGAACCCTGTGCAAGCATTGCCTTTCAAGGTTGTTGTTGGTGATACCTCACGTTCTATCGAGACAGGCGCAATCATGAGCGACCCTTCTTTATCTTTTCTCCTCTTCGGCATGGGAGGCGGGGCCGCTGCCGCAACTCCGGGAGCGGTCGGTGCTATGCGAGGAAAGTTTGCAGCCGGAGAGGTATTCGATCAAGCATCAAAAGCACTATCTCCTGCCGGTGCTGCCGCCTCAGGACAAACATTGCACCTCAAGCTGATTCGTTTCCAGCACTATCTTGTGCCGGGACTGTCCCCCGGTCTCAAAGCAGTCATGGAGTTCAGTGCCGATTTTGCCGGTACGGATAAAACCACGAAATCTTCATATGCGTTCAGCTGGAAAAGGGATGGAATGACTATCCTGCCGGGGAGGGAGAAAGATGTCCTTCGCGAGATGGTCGAATATGCTTTATCTCACTGGAGCCGGATGCTCCTCGGTCATTATGCAAAGAACGCTTCAAAAGATAATCTGATCCCGGATTTCCCGCCGGCCCTGCGGGGCCAAATCTCGCATGATATCGTCGAAGGTGTGTACGAGATATTCGCTCAAACGATGGAGAAAAGAGGGGGAAAATGAAAAGAGGACATATGTATAGAAAGCTGCTGCTTTGGCAAATCATTGCATTAGTATTAGCTTGCCCTATTTTCTCCTTTGCCGAGACTACGACCTATACCTACGACCATGTCAATCGTGTCATCCGCGTGGAAGCAGGAACCGGCAGCCCGATTATTACCGCGACGGCCAAGCTCAACGGGAGCATTGCTCCTTCAGGCGATGTCAGGGTTGATTTCGGGAAAAGCAAGACTTTTGCTATAACCCCTAATGCCGGTTACCACATAGCTGATGTGCTGGTTGATGGTGTTTCCAAAGGTGCGGTTTCCAGCTATACCTTCAGCAATGTGACGGCGCTCCATACTATCGAGGCGCGATTTGACGCTGATTCCTTCACTATTGCAGCAGGCGCCGGGGTTAACGGAAGTATTACCCCTGCCGGTAATGTCGTGGTAAGCTCCGGCTCCAACCAGACTTTCTCCATCACTCCCAACGCCGGCTATCACATAGCTGATGTAGTGGTGGATGGAGCATCTGCAGGAGCAGTCGGCAGCTATGCATTCACCAACGTTACTGCTGACCATACTATATCTGCATTGTTTGCCCCTAATACGTATGTGGTGACTCCAAGCGCAGGCACAGGAGGCAGCATCAATCCGGCTGTGGCGCAAACAATAACTTTCGGCAATACCGTGTCGTTCATTGTAACGCCGCATACCGGCTACTATGTTGGCTCGGTGAGCGGCTGCGGAGGCGCTCTCTCGGGCAGCACCTACACTACAGGGCCGATCACTGCGGACTGTACGGTGAATGCAATTTTCGCCATCAACACGGTTGAGCTGCGGACCTATATCAAGGGTATAGGGACTGCGACGGGAACAATAACGAGTAGTCCTGCAGGTATCAACTGCGGCATTGATTGCTCTGAGAGCTACAGCCCCGGTGCCAGTGTAACCCTCACTGCCACCCCTGCCGACAGCTCCGTCTTTTACAGCTGGATGAGCGACATCCCCGTAGTGGGGGACTGGAACGGCACGGGAAGAGACCGTATCGGGATAGTGAATGGCAGCCGCTGGTTTCTCGACCTGAACGAGAACAATATCTTCGATGACTGCCCTGCAGAAGGCTGCTTCACCTTCGGGCAGGCCGGAGATGTTCCCGTCACCGGAGACTGGAACGGGGACGGCAGGACTGAAGCCGGTGTCTTCAGGAGCGGAACATGGTATCTGGACCTCAATGGCAACAGGGTGCTCGATAGCTGTTCGCTCGACGGCTGCTATACTTTCGGAGCTGCAGGTGATACGCCGGTCACCGGCGACTGGAACGGCGATGGCGTCACCGACATAGGGACATGGAATGCCGGCTCTTGGAAGCTGGATTACAACGGCAACAAGGTGTGGGAAGCGGGCGTTGACAAAACCGGCTCTTTAGGGGTAGTTGCGGGAGATATCCCGGTTACGGGAGACTGGAACGGCGATGGAAAGACCGAGATCGGTGTCTTCAGATTAGGCGGCTACTGGTATCGCGATTACAACGGAAGCGGACAATGGGATAGCAGCGATGGGACTGTTTATAGATTCGGCACCGTGACTGGCGATATCCCCGTAGCGGGAGATTGGAACGGCGATGGAAGAGCAGAAATCGGTATACTGAGGACGAGCGGTCTTTGGTATTTAGATTTAGACGCCAGTGGTGTTTTTGATCCCGTGGTCGATATTTCTCCCACCTTCAGTTACACCGGAGCTGTGCCCTCTACCAATACCTGGACGATCACCATGAACACCAACAAGTACGTCACCGCCAAGTTCAAACTGAAGACGTACACGATCTCCGTAACGCAGCAGGCAGGGGGAACCATTACTCCCGGTACAGGATCGGTCAACCACGGGGCCAACCAGACCTTCACCATAGCCCCGCTGTCCGGATATCGGATCACCGATGTTAGAGTTGACAGCGCCTCTGTGGGGGCCGTCACAAGCTACACCTTCACCAACGTGACCGCATCTCATACCATCACTGCAACGTATGGAGTAGATACCTTGAGTGTAGCAAAGACAGGTACCGGGACCGGCACGGTGACGAGCAGCCCGGCAGGGATCACCTGCGGCACCGACTGCTCGGAAAACTATAGCCTTGGCACCTCAATAACCCTGACGGCAACCCCTGATGCGGGCTCCACTTTTGAGGGATGGGTGGGAGATACCCCACTCGTAGGAGACTGGAATGGGACAGGGATCTCAAGAGTAGGAGTTATCAATGGCGATCGCTGGTATCCCGACCTCAACGACAACAGTATTTTTGATGACTGCCCTCCTGAAGGATGCTACACCTTTGGCGTGCTCTCGGATGCCCAGATCGCCGGAGACTGGAATGGCGATGGTAAATCAGAGATAGGAGTGTTCCGGAACGGAGCCTGGTATCTGGACATGAACAGTAACGGCCGGTGGGAGGCGGCCCTTGATGGATATACTGCCTCGTTCGGGCTTGCCGGTGATATTCCGCTTGCAGGGGACTGGGACGGTAACGGAACCACTGAGATAGGGGTATTCCGTAACGGGGCTTGGTATTTGGACATGAACGGTAACGGACTGTGGGAGCCCGCCCTTGACAAGACCATTGCCGCCTTCGGCATGGCCGGGGATGCCCCAGTTATCGGAGACTGGGATGGCAACGGAACATCCGAAATAGGGGTGTTCCGGAACGGAGCATGGTATCTTGACCTTAATGGCAACGGTAGATGGGAGGCCAGCATCGATAAAACCATCGCCGCCTTCGGACTGGCAAATGATGTGCCGGTCGCAGGCGACTGGACAGGAGATGGAAAGTCAAAGATAGGCGTGTTCCGGAGCGGAGCGTGGTACCTCGACAGCAATGGTAACGGTGTCTGGGATGCCTCGATCGATACGACCATTGCTGCCTATAGTTTTATGGGAGCAGTCCCTTCGACAGCGGAATGGACTATCCTCGTTGATAAAACAAAAAGGGCCACTGCCAAGTTTAAAATCAAGACCTATACCATCACGGTGACACAGGGTGCAAACGGAACCATCTCACCCGGAACGGTGACGGTCAACTATGGAGCGAACCAGACCTTTACGATCACCCCGGCGACGGGCTATCACATAGCTGATGTGGTGGTCGATGGAACATCGGTCGGTGTGGTTACGAGCTATACCTTCAGCAATGTAAAGGCGGCCCATACCATCACGGCATCGTTCGCGGCGAATTAGAAGCTTCTCGCAGATACGGTTCGGAGGGGTACGGCCAATCCGGGCGCTCCCGGTTATCCCGGCTCCCCTGATGCATGCCTGCCCAGCTTTCTCAGCTCGCCGGGATATATCTTACGGTCCTCTATGGGAGTCGGGTTTTCCACCGGGGGCCATTTGTCGGGCCGGGGTTCGGGGCCCTCTTGGGCAATAGCAGAGGGAGCGGCATCGAGCATGCGCGGCTCTTTGCGTATATCAACGCCCTCTACGCTATAGCAGAATTCGAGGGCGATGCCGTTGGGGTCGAAGGTGAAGAGCGAATGGATGAAGCCGTTGTCCACGACCTCCGAGACCCAGATATCGGCAGCCTCGAGTTTATCTTTCAGCACCCAGAGGGTATCGCTGTCCTCGACCTCGAAACAGACGTGGTCGAAGGCGACGCGGCCGGCGTCCTTCTCGGGGATGGGCTCGACCCCGGGCCATTCGAAGAAGGCGATCGTGTCCCGGTCGGAAATCTCGAAGAAATAGTGGCGGTATCCCGGCTTGCCCGCTGCCGCCACCAGCCGCATGCCGAGCAGGTCCCTCCAGAAGCGGATCGTGGCGTCCATAGCTCCCGTTGCCATTGCGAGGTGGTTGATGCCCCTGTACTTCATCGCCGCACTCTCCTTGCCGCACGCGCTCTTCAGGCGGCCTCTTTACGATTATCGACGAAAAAGAGGCAAAAAATCAAAGGAGGCGCCCGGCGCCGGGGCATAAAAATTGGGTGTACATTTCCGGGGAAATGGGGTACAATAAAAAATTGCAAAACTCTTCAGGAGGTGGCGTCGTTATGTATATGGTGGCTGTCAATGCGGCGAAGTGCGAAGGCTGCGAGGAGTGCGTGAACAACTGTCCCCAGGATGTCTTCAGGATGGTCGACGGGAAGTGCGATCCTTACCAGACTTCAGAATGCGTTTTCTGCGAGACCTGCCTGAGCGTCTGTCCTACTTCAGTAATAACCATAACCGAGATGTAGTGCACTCTTCACCCGGCGGGACAGTCGGTCTGCCCTGCCGGGAAGACTCTTTCCCTCTCCCCCGCCGTTTTGTCGCGCCCCGGAACTTTGAAAAAAAAACAAATGGACGTTTCAAAAATAAATTGTTTACAATAAAAGGTGCATTTCGATTTCAGCAACAGGAGGTGAACAGTATGTACATGGTCAATGTGAGCGTAGAGAAGTGCGAGGGCTGCGAGGAGTGCGTGAACGTATGCCCGCAGGGCGTTTTCAGGATGGTCGACGGGAAATCCGATCCCTATCAGACTGCCGAGTGCGTCTTCTGTGAGAGCTGTCTCGGCGTTTGTCCGACAAGCGCGATCACTATAAACGAGATGTAATAACTCTCTTTCCTCGAAAGGCTCAAAAGAAAAGGAGCGCCGGGCCGGTGCTCCTTTTCTTTTGTTCGATCGCGACAGCGCTTACTTCTTCTGGATGTAGATTTCCCAGTAGCCCTTGTCCTCGAGCTTGATCACCTCGATGGGATAGCCCTGCTTCTCGGCGTAGCGGGGAATGGAATCCTCGGCCGACGCCGGGGCGTCGCACAGGATCTTGAGCAATCCGCCGCTGCCCATCTTCTCGAGCTGCTTCTTGGTCAGCACGAGCGGGTAGGGACATACCCGTCCCAATACGTCCAGTGTCTCTGTCGGTGCCTGAGCCTTTAAGTCTGCCATTGCTGTAACCTCCTCAAGGTAGTGTGCTGTCTAATTGAAAAGGAGATGGTCCACAGAGTCCATCACCTTCTGAATCTCGCTGAAGGGAACGATCTTCGCCCTGGTCTCTCCTCCCAGATCCTCCGCATCCATGATCAGCTGGTCCTCCTTGAGACCAAGGCGGTCGATGTCTTCCTTGCAGTACATGACGTTCAGATCGAGGAGCAGGGAGTTCTTTATATGCTGTTCGAGGCTGGTTATGCCGTAATGCTTCGAGCCCTGCTGCCCCTTCAGGCAGTTGAGCACGCCGTCGCCGATAAAGCAGACCGCGGGCTCGACATTGTCGCCGTCCTCGAGGTATATCTCGACCGTCTGGCTCGCTATGGCGTGGGTCATCGCAAGCCGCGAGGCCTCTGTCTTGTAGGGAAGTGATCTGACAATGAATCCGAGTTTCTTGATCGCCATATTAATCGCCTCCTATATGAAGAACTCTGTCTGCGCCGAAGGTGCTGGCAAGATACCAATCCATGCTGTGCCGTTTCCAGCCTTCCATCGTATCATCTTTATGGTAGCCGCGGGCTTCTGCGCAAGCCTCACAGGCGGTCGCCTGGAACTTCCCGGTAGCGAAGAGCTCGGTAAGCGTCTTGGCGAGCGCCGAGTAGTCCTTGAACGCCCTCTGCCCTTTTTTGGAGAGCATGGTTGCATTGCCGGATACCCAGAAGTCTACCGAGTGCCCCTTCTGCACCGCTGCCTGGGAAAGCTTTACTGCGAAGTCAAGGGATAACGAGCCTACCAGTGATGAGAAGCAGCCTATCGTCAATTTTCCCATTTCGGTCTCCTTTCTATACCCAGATTATCTTTTCGTAGTCGTTGAAGATGAGGTCGACGACGTCGCCGTAGTTCACCGGCTTGACGCGGCTGTCGAGGTTTGCTGCGGTGAAGCCCCTGCTCTCGAGGTCCTCGGTCAAAACGTAGAAAGATGCCTTCTTGTCGAGGACGGGGGACGCCTTGCCGCTCTCCTTGACCGTCGCATGGTACACGCCGTTGCCGACGAGCACGACGCCGAGCTTGTCAGCGGTAAGCCTGTCGAGGATATCGGTCCCTGTCCTGTAGTCGCTTAAGAAAATACCCAGTTTCACGCTCACACCTCCTTCTGAACTTTTTAGTCTGCCACACAGACTTTGGTATAGTAAAAATATGAAGAAAGAATCGGCTGGCGTAACAGTATTTATACCAGTCTACCAGTATAACCGGCAGCAGGAAAGAAAGAAAAATAAGAATAAATTATATTTTCATAATAAGGGCTTATAATGACGACCCGTCCGAGCGTATTCTACAGGGGCAGAACGGATAAGCCTCTCGTCGTGTTCATCCACGGGATGGGGCTGGACGAGCGGATATGGGTGCGACCCGCTGAGGCGCGCGTGCTCGGCGGGAAATACCCGCTGACCGTCCTCATGCGGGGCGCCGGAGCAGGGCTGAAGACCCTCTTCGAGAGCTGCAGGGAGCAGGGGTTCACGGTGCTCACCTGGTCGCAGCGCCGTCCGGTGGGGCCGATCGCCGCTGCTGCGGGGGAGCTGAGCGACCTCATCGAACGGCACCGCCCCTACACGGGGAACGGGGTGATCCTCGTCGGCCACAGCCGGGG
The DNA here is from genome assembly GCA_040752355.1 of Nitrospirota bacterium. Classification (NCBI taxonomy): domain Bacteria; kingdom Pseudomonadati; phylum Nitrospirota; species Nitrospirota bacterium. The sequence continues at coordinate 70,615 of JBFMHE010000010.1, forward strand.
CGGGCTGGTCGCGCGCAAGTATCTCGAAAGGAAGAGCGGCGTGGTGAGGGGTATCGTAACGATCGTCACCCCGCACCACGGCACCTCGCTGGCAAAGTGGGTGGACTACGTCGGCCCCCTCGCCTCGGTGGCGCATCGGTTCGTCGGCGCCCGGAACGAGGAGGAAGCGCGCACCGTGCTCCAGCGGATTGTCGGGTTCCTCGTCAGCACAGGGGTGCGGGAGCTCTATCCCCGCTCTCCTTTCTTCGCTGAGCTGAGGGACGGGCTGCGGGAGGGCATCCGGTCCGTATCGGTCGGCGGCACCGATCCTCACCTGGTGAAGCTCGGGCCGGTCTCGCTGGCCGACCTGATGCGGAGGATAATGCCGTCGCCCCTCGTGCCTGTGGAACTGAAAGACGGCTGCGGCGACGGCATGGTATCGGCCGAGAGCGCCGTGCTCCCCTACGGCGGTGAGCACCGGGACTTCCCGGTGAACCATGTGACCGTTCTCTTCGATAACGAGGTGAGGGAGTATATCATGAATGCAGTGGAAGGGATGAGCTGATATGCCGGCGCCGTATCCGTGTCCCTGCCGCACCGCGAAAAGGAGTAGTGTTGCTCGGATCCATTTTCAACCTGCTGCTGTTCCAACGCAGCTTATCTCGGAGCTCTCCCTCCTTGGCACTTGCCTTTATCCGGGATCTGGGCTATAAGTTTTGTATGGAAGTCATCTCGTAAATACCGCTTCAACAAAGTAAGAATGCACGCAGGATGAAGGGCATCAGCCGGGACTTCTAATAACCATTCCCTTACCCCGGAGCGGGTCCATTGCCGGCGAGCAGGTTCCGGAATTGACATTTCGATATGGTCCATTATTCATCAGTTAACTCCAAGCTTTTGATTGTTTCAGATCCGATGAGAAGGCAAGGAGGTCTTTATGGCATCGGAAACGGGCACTTCATCAGGTCAGCCGGTCGACCGCCGGCTTAAAATGGTTGAAGCGACAATGCGACGGTACGGCAATGAGCCTTCCGCGCTGATAGAAACCCTGCACACGGTCCAGGAGGCCTTCGGCTACATCGATGAAGAGATCATGAAGTATGTCGCAGCAGTCCTGAACGTTCCGCTCAGTAAAGTATACGGGGTCGCTACGTTTTATCACTTCTTCAATCTCAAACCTCAGGGAAAACACACCTGCGTCGTCTGTACCGGAACCGCCTGCTACATCAAGGGAGCGCAAAACCTGATAGAGACAATCGGGCACGAGACGGGAGTAAAGCCTGGAGAAACGACCGCCGACCGCTCATTATCGCTGCTTACCGCGCGGTGTCTCGGCTCGTGCGGGCTGGCGCCGGCAGTCGTATTCGACGGTGATGTCGCGGGCAGACTGACCCCTCCGGATGTTCTGCAGCGAATAAGGGGGTGGAAAGAACATGCATCCTGACGAACTGCTTGACCTCATCGATAAAGAGAATGAAGCAAGATCCCGCTGGAAACATACCATACATATCTGTACGGCGGCAGGCTGCCTCTCCTGCCGGAGCGATGCGCTGAAGGAAGCCTTTGACAAAGAGGTCGCGGCAAAGGGCCTTGCAGAGGTGTGCGCGGTAAAAGGGGTGGGATGTATGGGCACCTGCAATGCCGGTCCCATGGTGCGCATAGAACCGGGCGGAATACACTACGGTCCGGTCGCCCCGGAAGATGTGTCTGAAATTGTGATGTCCCTGGACGGCGACCCGATAAGCCGTCTCCTGTGCAAGGAAAGCGCGGTCTTCTCGTCCAGGCAGCACAAGATCGTTCTCGAGAACAGCGGCATTGTCGATCCCGAAAGGATAGAAGACTATATCGCGTCAGGCGGATACACGGCATTATCAACGGCGCTTGCCACAATGTCGCCGTCCGATGTCATCGCACATGTAGTGCAGAGCGGTTTGCGGGGCAGAGGCGGCGCAGGCTATCCGACAGGACTGAAATGGACGACGGTCGCCAAGACCGGGAGCAGGCGAAAATATGTCGTCTGCAACGCCGACGAAGGGGACCCCGGCGCCTTCATGGACAGAAGTGTTCTCGAGAGCGATCCGCACCGCGTCCTGGAAGGAATGGCAATAGCGGCCTACGCGGTGAGCGCATTTCACGGCTACCTCTATGTGCGGGCCGAATACCCCCTTGCCATAAAGCGGCTTGCAAAGGCGATCAGGGATGCCGAAAGACACGGTCTGCTCGGGAACAATATCTGCGGCACCACCTTCAAATTCGGCGTACAAATAAGGCTCGGCGCCGGGGCCTTTGTATGCGGCGAAGAAACTTCCCTGATATCGTCGATAGAAGGGAACCGCGGCGCCCCGCGTCCCCGGCCGCCGTATCCGGCCGAATACGGGCTTTGGGGACATCCCACCCTTATCAACAACGTCGAGACCTTCGCGAATATTCCGCCGATCATCAGGAACGGGGGCGCATGGTTCGCAAAGACCGGTACTGAGAAGAGCAAGGGGACAAAAGTTTTCGCGATCGCAGGCCGGGTCAACAATACGGGCCTGATAGAAGTGCCCTTCGGCATAACCCTTCGCGAAATAGTGTTTGATATAGGCGGCGGGATTCCCGAGGGCAGGAACTTCAAGGCAGTGCAGACAGGGGGACCTTCCGGCGGGTGCATTCCGGCAGAGTTCCTCGATATGCCCGTGGATTACGAGTCGCTGGCATCCGTCGGCTCCATTTTGGGGTCGGGCGGGCTCATCGTTATGGACGACACCTCCTGCATGGTGGATGTGGCGAAGTACTTCATGGAATTCTCGAGGAGCGAATCCTGCGGGAAATGTCTGCCCTGCAGAACAGGGACCCCGCAGATGTACCACATCCTCGGAAGAATCAGCGAGGGCGGGGGGACTAGGTACGACGTTCAGCTGCTGGAAGAGCTCTGCGACCTGTTGAAAAACACGAGTCTGTGCGGCCTGGGACTGTCGGCGCCGAACCCTGTTGTCAGCACCCTCAGGTATTTCAAAGACGAATATGAGGCCCATATCCTGGACAAAACCTGCCCGGCCGGAGTATGCGCCATGGCGTCGGGAAGGATGGTGAGGCAATGAATGAATCCGCCCGCATTGTTACGTTCAAAATGGACGGGAGGGAAATAGGCGCCCGCGAGGACGAAACCATTCTCCAGGTTGCGACCGATAACGGCATCTTCATCCCGACGCTCTGCTATCTCGAGGGACTGTCCGCCATGGGCGGGTGCCGTCTCTGCATGGTCGAGGTAAAGGAGACATCCAAACTGGTCCCTTCGTGCGTGACCTATGCGCGTGAAGGGATGGAAGTGATCACGAACTCGGAACGCCTGGCGAAATACCGCATCATGCTGCTCGAGCTCTTCTTTGCCGAGCGCAACCACATTTGCGCCATCTGTGTTGCAAACGGCCGGTGTGAACTGCAGAATCTCACCGTCAACCTCGGCATGACGCATGTCCACTTCCCTTACTTCTATCCGCGGGTGCCGGTGGACGCATCCCATGAGCGTTTCGTGCTCGACCATAACCGCTGCATCCTCTGTACACGATGCGTACGGGTGTGCGCCGAGATCGAAGGAGCCCACACGCTCGACGTCATGACGAGAGGAATGGATTCAAGGATCATCACCGACCTGAACCAGGCCTGGGGCAGCTCGGTAACCTGTACGCGCTGCGGCAAATGCGTGAACGTCTGTCCTACGGGCGCTCTTTCCGAAAAGGGCAAAGCAGTTGCCGACATCGCCGTAAAAAAGCAGTTTCTTCCCTACCTGACGCGGATGAGAAGAGGAAAACAATGAGCAAGATGAAAATAGCGACCGTATGGCTGGACGGCTGTTCAGGGTGCCATATGTCCATGTTCGATATGGACGAGAAGCTTATCGATATCCTCGAAAAAGTCGACCTCGTGTACAGTCCCCTGGTGGATGCAAAAGAGTTTCCTGAAGGAGTCGACGTTACGGTGATCGAAGGCGGGGTCGGCAGCGAGGAAGACAAGCATATGCTCGAGCTCATAAGGGCCAGGACCCACATGCTCGTCTCCTACGGCGACTGCGCGGTTACGGGGAATGTGCCCTCTTTGCGCAACAGGTTTTCCGTCGACGATCTGATCAAAAGGTCGTATATCGAGAACGTCTCGGCTCACGGAGACGGGGGAGGGAACGTTCCGGGCGATGCGGTCCCCCGGCTCCTCCCTGTCGAACGTCCGCTGCACGAGGTGGTGAGGGTCGATGTCTTCATCCCCGGATGTCCGCCCCGTCCGGGCCTGACGTATTTCATGCTGAAAGAGCTCCTCGAAGGACGGATGCCGGACCTGAAGGAAAAAACACGTTTCGGTTTGTGAGATAAAGGGAGTGCACATGCCTGATAAGATCGTTATCTCGCCGGTTACACGCGTAGAAGGACACTCTAAAATCACAATTCAGCTCGGCAGCGACGGCACGGTCGTAGACGCGCACCTCCATATAACACAGTTCAGGGGATTCGAGAAATTCTGTGAGGGAAGACCTTATTATGAAATGCCCTACATCGTGGCGCGCATCTGCGGTATCTGTCCCGTCAGCCATTCGCTCGCATCGGCAAAGGCATGCGACGCCATATGGGGCGTGAAGGTCCCCTATGCGGGCGACCTGCTCAGAAGGGTAATGCACCTGGCGCAGTTCGTGCAGTCGCATGCGCTGAGCTTTTTCCATCTCTCCTCTCCGGACTTCCTCATGGGGATGGATGCCGACCCGGCGGAGCGGAACCTTGCGGGCGTCATCAGGAAATACCCGGATATCGCCCGCGACGGCATCAGCCTGAGGAGTTACGGACAGCAGGTCATCGAGCGGCTCGGCGGCAAGAGGGTGCATCCTTCGGAAATAGTTCCCGGCGGCGTCATCTCTCCCCTCAGCGAGGAAGACAGGGAGTGGGTGCTGGCGGGGATTCCTCCCGCGCTGCAGATCGCGGAGCGCACGCTCGGCTGGTTCAAGCAATCGATAGAAGAGCACAGGGAAGAGATACGGACCTTCGGCAATTTCCCGACCCTCTTCCTCGGGCATGTAAGAGACCGCGGCAGCCTGGCGCTCTACGACGGGTTGTTGCGCTTTATAGACGCCTCCGGGAAAATTATCCATGACGATATCGAGCCGCAGCATTACGAACGGTGGATCGGAGAGATGGTAGACACCGAATCCTACCTCAAGTCGCCCTATTTCAAACCCCTGGGACACGCCGAAGGCATTTACCGGGTAGGACCCCTGGCACGGTTCAATGTAGCGGACAGATGCTCAACGGCAACGGCGAACCGGGAGTTCGTCGAGTTCAAGGCGCTCGAACGGGGGGCCGTCCACAGCTCCTTTTTCTATCATTATGCCCGTCTGATAGAAATCATCTATGCGCTCGAACGCATGGAGCAACTACTCAATGACCCCGGCATCATGAACAGCCATGTGCGCGCATTCGCATCTCCCAATAATACCGAGGGCATAGGTGTTTCCGAGGCTCCGCGGGGTACGCTCATACACCACTATAAAGTTGATGAGAACGGCCTGATAACCTGGGTAGACCTGATCATAGCGACGGGACACAACAACCTGGCCATGAACCGCGGGGTGCTCCAGGTTGCGAAACATTTCATCAGGGGCGATAAGATCGAAGAGGGCGCGTTGAACAGGATAGAAGCCGTGATCAGGGCGTTCGACCCGTGCCTGAGCTGTTCGACCCACGCGGTCGGGGCCAGTAACTACCTGATCCAGCTCATCGGACCTGACGGCGAAGTTCTGCACAGTGTAAACAGGTAGTGATTTCAGACTGGATTTCCAAGGGTATGGAGCAGCCCTGTTTCCGATCTTCAGTGCCCGCAGGAGCTCCGTTAGAGGGGACACTCAAAGAGGCACATCACACGCGGCAATGGCAAAAGAGCTCGCAGCTCGGCAAGAGGATAAGTAAAGTATAATAAAGCATGCCTCTTGATAAGAGCCGGATGAGCGATCTGAGCCAGCCCTGCCATGTGCTTTCACGGGGCGCGATGCTCCATGTCAGCGCTCTTTTCCGGCACTATGAGGGGAGGCTGGATAAGGTTTGCCTCCTTGCGGGGAAGGTGAGGGATGCCATTCAGGCCGTCGATGCGTTCATCCAGCACCATTCGGCAATCGCCTGTCCCCGCTGCGAGGACGTATGCTGCGAGAACCGCCATGCCTATTACAATTACGAGGATCTCGTCTATATACACGGCCTCGGGCTCACACCGCACGATTGCGAGCAGCGGGACGATGCAGCACCCTGCCAGTTCCTCTCTCCGCAGGGATGCAGGCTGGAGCGCGCGCTGCGGCCCTCCCGGTGCAACTGGTATTTCTGCGACGCGCTTTATGACAGCATGGAGAAAGCGCCCGGGGAAGCGTACGCCCGGTACGATGAATCGCTGCGGAGCGTGGCAGAGCTCTGGATGGAGATGATCGAGGAGTTCAGGAAGGTTACGGGAGATGCGCCGGAATTGTGGAGCGGTTAAAGGGCGCGGGAGCTTTTATTCCCTCGCGCCCTTTGGCCGCTCAGCTCTCTCTGCCAGCAGCGCCTCCCGGGGCTAGTGCTTCCCTCCGAGCTTTATGGCGTCATCGAACATCCCCTTCAGGATTTTCGAGGCGCAGAAGCTGCCGCACATGGTGCAGGACTCTTCGCTGGCGGGCTGGCGCTCGCTCCGTATCCGTACGGCCTCCTCCCTGGAGAGCGCGAGGTCGAACTGTTTCTTCCAGTCGAGATCCCTTCGCGCTATGGACATCTCTCTATCCCTCTTTCTCTCTTTCAGCTTCACCATATCGCCGATGTGGGCTGCGATACGGGCGGTGATGACCCCCTGCTTTACGTCGTCGGGATAGGGGAGGCCTAAGTGCTCTGCGGGGGTGACATAGCAGATGAAGTCAGCCCCGCAGGCGGAGGAGAGTGCTGCACCGATGGCCGAGGTGATGTGGTCATACCCGGGCGCGATATCGGTGGTGATCGGGCCGAGCATGTAGAAGGGAGACTCCCCGCTCATCTTCTTTTCGAGGAGCACGTTCGCCTCGATCTCGTCGATCGGGATGTGGCCGGGGCCTTCGACCATGGTCTGGCACCCGGCGTTCCTGCCGATCTCCGCGAGCTCGCAGTTGATGATGAGCTCCTGTATCTGCACCCTGTCCGACGAGTCGTGGATCGCCCCGGCCCTGAAGCCGTTGCCGAGGCTCAGGACGACATCATGCTTCTTCAGGATCTCGACGACGCGATCGAACTTCTCGTAGAGCGGGTTCTCCCGGTTGTTGTGGAGCATCCAGGCGGTGAGATAGGAGCCCCCCTTCGAAACGAGACCGCCGTAGCGGTACCCCTGCTTCCTGAGGCGCTCGATGGTCATGAGATTGATGCCGCAATGGATCGCCATGAAAGCGACCCCCTCTTCGCACTGCCGCTCCATGACGTCCCAGAGCAGCTCTTCGGGCATGTGGACGGCGCCGCCGTACTTGTCGATGGCGATGGCAAAGGCTTCATAAAGAGGCACGGTCCCGATGGGGAGCGTTACGGCATCCATGACCGCTCTCCTGATGCCGCTGATGGGGCCGCCGACGCTGAGATCCATGAGCGAGTCGGCGTGGTACTGCTCGGCGATCCGCGCCTTCTCCACTTCGAGCGCAACATCCGAAATATCGGTCGAGGTGCCGATAGAGGCGTTGATCTTTGTCCTCAAGCCTTTTCCAATGCCGGTGATTCTGCTCGCCCTGTTTCTGTTCGCCGGTATGACGATCTTCCCTGCCGCGACCCTGCGGCGCACTACTTCGACATCCTGACCTTCTTCTGCTGCGACGCTGCGAATTTCCGGGGTTATCTCTCCCCGTTTTGCCCTCTCAAGCTGAGTCATTACTCCTCCTTTATGATGAAATAGATGTGAAAGAAACCAGCTACGGGATGCTGCCGGGAACAAGCAATGCGTATAGAAGCCGGTCTGTCTCGTCGATCAGCTTTTTGAACGCGCCGCCATAGCTCTTCGCGCTGGAAAAAAGATGCATTCTGATCTCCCGTATTTCGGGATCGTCGCACTTCTCGTACGTGATGCGGCCGTTCTGGAGCGCCTGCCGCTCGAGAAGGAGCAGACGTTGTGCCTGTTTGATGAAAGGAACAAGCAGGGTTTCGGTCCCCCTCATCTTCTCCGCGATGATCGGCGAGGACGTTGCTCCGTTTTCGGCTCTTCTCATCAGCATGCCGATCTCCTTGATCAGGATAAAGAGGGTGTTGTACTCGAGCCCCCTTACCCCTCTCCGCCATTGGAGGAGCAGGGGGTTCCGCCAGAACCAGAGAAAGTTCCGGAGGCCGAGCGCAATGAGCTCATCGACGGCTTCTTCCATCTCCGACATGAGCGCGGAAGCATCATGGTACGGAAGCGCGGAAGTTCGGAGGCTCGGAAGCTCGGAAGGCTGTTGCGCTTCCGTATGCCCCAGACAGCTCCATAGATTGATGAGTACCCTTCTCCCGTTATCATCATCGGGGGTATCGAAATGGATAAGCGAAAGCACCACCGTGCCCTTTCCATACGATCCCTGGATGACAGCAGGGTCATTCAGCAGCCTTCCCGGATCGAGATTGATTCCGTAGCGCTCCTCAAGACCGGACCAGGCGCCGATCGCTTCGACATCGCCTGCGTTGAGGTCGGAGCTGAAGGCATCGGGCAGCGCAGCGCCGTAGGTGGCGAGGACCTTGATGCTGCTATCCTCCACGATGAACTGGGAGGGCCACCATGCGTGGAAGATGAGCGATTCGTCACCGCGTTCGTTTAATCCCTTCCAGAGAGGATGATCGGTAATGTTCAGATGAATCCTTCCGCTGAAGCTCGGTACGCGCTCCTTCGTGGGTCTGCGTTTCACCTCCAGGAGGCCGATGCCGTCCTGCGTGGCGAGGCCTGCGCCTCCGCAGATCCCGAGATAGGAGCCTCCCTCATGGACGAAACGCCTGATCGCCTCGGCGCCCTCTTCTCCGAGGGCTTTCGCCTTGTTCGACGCCCACCCGCCGGGGACGAAGAGCATGGTATGGCCGTCCAGCCGTCCTGCCCTGATGTCTTCGGCACGCAGCAGGGCGAAGGGGAGGCCCGCTGCCCGGAGCGCACGCACGGCCATTACGCCCCAGAGGAACGACTCATCCCACAACAACGCAACCTTATTCGTAAATAGATTCATCATGTTATATCTCGATTTTTGAAATCGTTTAGAACTTAGTGCTTCTAACAAAATGAAAGAACTTAGAGTCAGACAAGGTATAGTACATGAGCGGCTTGGGCAGCCCGAGCGTAATCCAGGGATGGTGGAGCGGGTCGGTACGACTCGATACCGAGCTGCCCCGCCTCGGAGCAAGGCGTGGATGCCTTGTGAGAATGAGCGAATGTACTGTGCCTTGTCTGACTCTCTTTGCTCATTCTGTTAGACTCTCTAAGTGTTTCGTGTTCAGAATTTGCCTTTATCCCCGTACCCCCTCGGGGTGATCATCCATTTATCCCAGGTGAAGGTCCGTGAATTCCCGATGATCACGGTCGTCTGCATATCGATGTCGTGGTTCAGCATGTCGCGCAGGGTGGTAATGACGATCCGTTCGTTTTCCCTCATCGCTCCCTTGACGATGCCCACCGGGGTCTCGGTGCTCCGGTATTTCAGGCAGATGGCCCGCGCTGTGGTGATATGCTCGGGACGCCCCATGCTCTTCGGGTTGTAGAGGGCGATGACGAAGTCGGCGGAGGCAGCGGCAGTGAGCCGCTTCTCGATCACCTCCCAGGGCGTCAGTCTGTCCGAAAGGCTTATCGCCGCAAAGTCGTGCATCAGAGGAGCGCCGAGCCGGGCAGCGCAGGCGTTGAGCGCCGAGATGCCGGGAACGACCTCGACGGACAGCCGATGGCTGATGTCTGACGGCTGACGGCTTTTAAGGAGCTCGAACACCAGCCCTGCCATGGCATAGATGCCGGGGTCTCCTCCGCTGATGACGGCGACGCTCTTGCCCCGTTCTGCGAGCTCGATCGCCTTTCTACAGCGGTCGACCTCCCTGGTCATGCCGGTCGAAAACACCTCTTTGCCCGCTACGAGCCCGGGTATCAGATCGATATATGTTCCATAGCCTACGATGACATCAGCCTCTCGTATGATCTTCTGTGCATACGGTGTAATGTGCTCGGCGCCTCCCGGTCCGGTGCCGACTATGCAGATTTTTCCATGAGCCCGGAATTCTCCTTCAAGATTTTCTTTGCTCTCTGCTGTTTCTGCACTTCCGGGTTTCCGTATCTCGGCAACCGCAACCGTGACATTGCCGGTCTTCTGTTTAGGAATTGCCAGCGCCTCTGCGCCCGCGGCGAGGAGCGCTGCGGGCGCCGCGACCGCATACGCGCCGGTAGCTTTATGGACCGTATCGGATTTCACGACGCCCGGCACTGCATTCAGCTCGCCGGCTGTATACGTGATCATTTCGAGTCCGCTCTTCCGTGCAAACTCCACGAGCCCGGGCTCGCCGGCCTTGAGATCGATGGTGGCGACAGCGCGAAGGGAGAGCGGAGAGAGGTTGTACGCCTCCAGCGCCCTCCGGACGGCATCGCCTATTTCCGCTTCGGGCGTGCCGCTGTTGCACCCTATTCCCAGGATCAGGTTTCTCGGGCGAAGGTAGAGCTGCTCTTTGACATGACAGAAGCCGGCGGCGCACGACGGTTCTGTGAAAAGGCTTTCGGAAGCGACTGGAGGATCTGAAGAAAGGGATGGTGCGCTCCGGTACACAGCGGCCTTATTGGTTATGATGATATCGGCAAAGCGCGGATCCACCACCCGGGAGAATGCACCCGGCAGCCTGAGCCCTGCCTCTGCATAGACGCTCAACCCGCAGTTGTTGATCAGACGCGTGCCGAGAGCAGGGAGGAGCGTCCACTCCTCGATCGCGAGATCGTTTTCCGCGGCCCAGAGGTCGATCGCGGGCATATCGTTTACGTCCGAGGCCGTGGTGACGACCGCCTCGCCGGACAGGAAGCCGGCAATCTCTTTTGCGCGGTCATTCGCGCCGCCCAGGTGACCGCAGAGGAGACTGATGCAGAACTTCCCCTTGTCGTCGAGGACGAGCACCGCGGGGTCGGTCCGCTTATCCTTGACCAAGAGCGCTACCGTGCGCACCACGATCCCCGCGGCCATGATAAAGATCAGCGTGCCGGCGCTCTTCCATACCTCGGCAACTCGTGCCGCGTTGAACTTCTCGACAGCGCTTCGAGGGTAACGCTGCTCGAGCCGCTCTGCAAGCGCACGGCCGTTGTCGGTTATATAGAATATGATCGTCTTATGCTTTTCGGCCTCTGGCTTATTTCCGGTACTCATGGCTGAAATCCTTATGGTAGAGTTTCGATTCCTTTCCGAGCGGCCCTTCGGAGGCCCCGAGGGATTCGCCGACATAGATGAGCGCTGTCTTCCTGATGCCCGCATCGGCAGCGAGCGCGGCCATATCATCGATCGTCCCGCGCAGTATCCTCTGTTCGGGCCAGGACGCCTTCTCGATGATCACGACCGGCGTGTCGGGAGGATATCCTTCGAGCAGCTCGCTCCTCACCTTCTCGATCATGCCGGCGCTGAGAAAGATGACCATGGTGGCGCGGTGCTGCGCCAGGAGGCCGAGCCGCTCCGCATCGGGCACGGGGGTCCGGCCCTCGAGACGGGTGACGATCACGGTCTGGCTTATCTCGGGTATCGTGAGCTCCTGCCCGAGCGCTGCTGCCCCGGCCATTGCCGAAGACACGCCGGGAATGACCTCGTAAGCGATGCCGAGATTCCTCAGCCGCTCGATCTGCTCCGATATGGCGCTGTAGAAGGCGGGGTCGCCGGTATGGAGGCGCGCCACGGTCTTGCCTGCTTTTATCGACCGCTCCATAAGGGCGATCGTCTCGTCGAGCGTCATCGATGCCGAGTTGTGTATCTCGGCGCGAAGCCCGTCGAGGAGTGCGGGATTGACCAGGCTGCCGGCGTAGATGACGACCTCCGCGGCATCGAGCACCCTTCTCCCTTTGACGGTTATAAGCTCGGGGTCGCCGGGACCCGCGCCGATGAAATATACCTTGTGCATCATCTTCCTCCTGTAGCCTTCCGCCGTATGCAGCCGAGCAGGAAGACGACGGCGCGCTCTATCTCATCCGTCCGGGGCAGGGTGGCAGCGATGCGCCGTATATAATTGCTCTCCTCCAGCATAATGAAGGAGGTGTCGAAATTGAGATCGAAGACCCACGCCATCTGCGCGAGCTTGAAATCAGCCTGCGTTTTGAGCATGGCGAGGGATATGAGCTGTTCCCTGAAGATGCACGCGAGCACGTCAGCCGAATATTCGGGGACATCGGGCAGGCCGAGGCCTGCTGCCGATGCGCGGTCTTCGTCTCTCGCCTCGTAGTATTCGGTGAAGACCCGCCAGATATCGAGCTTGTCGGCATCGCGGACCAATCTGATGAAGAGCAGCTCCTCCGCATTTTCGAGGGCGGGGACTTTGAAGACGTTGTGAAATTTAACTGCCGTCAGGACGAGCTCCCGCTCTTCAGGGGGGAGGCGGTCGAGGAGACGCTCTTCCCTGAGAATCTTCACTCCGAGCTCGGCGTGGTTCACCGATACCCCATCCCTGAAGGTCTTGTACTGCGCATATTGCGGGAAGCGGCCTAGATCGTGAAAGAGCCCCACTGTTTCGGCGAGCAGCGTCCGGGTCTCGTCGAGCGACTGGGCGCAGGCGATCCGTACGATGTTCTTGCAGACCTGCAGCGTGTGCTGCTCCTTGAGCGCTATATTCCGCTGGTCCTCCGGATCGGGCATCGCAAAGGAGGCGCAATACGCGGCAAACCACGTTTTATAAGAGTCCCTGTCAGCCGCGATCATTTCTTTACGATCACCAGGGAAAAGTAGTTGAGCTCTTTGCCGGCCAGCTCCCGCAGATTATGCACTACCTGCTCGTCCTCCATTCCCGCGCGCGAGACATAGACCGCCTTGTCGACGAGGCCCAGCTCCTCGAGCACGGCGACGACTTTCGGTAAGACCTTATGCACCTTCATCAGCACAACGGTATCGAAGGCGCTCAGGATGTCCCGGAGGTCATCGGTGTAGGTCGCGGGCAGTATGGCGATCTTCTCGTCGGCGAGGGAGAGCGAGAGGTGAGCCCGTGCAGCCGCGGCAGTGATCGACGAGATGCCCGGAACGATCTCTATGCGAATGTCCGGATTCGATCCGATAATCCGGTCGTACAGGTAGAAGAAGGTGCTGTAGACGGTCGGATCCCCGATCGTGATGAATGCCATGTCGGTGCCCCTGTTGAGGATACTCAGCACCGCCTCCACCGTCTCATCCCATTTGGCGTCGAGCTCGCACGCGGCATGATCAGGAGCACCCGGCCCGCCCGCTTTCTGCGCGCTCCGGCGCTTCCGTGCCTCGGCGCTCTTCCTCATCGGGAAATGGGCCTCGATGATCTGTTTGCCGGCAAGGTCCAGCGCTCCCTTCACGATCGAGAGGGCGAGACTGCTTCCCTCCTCCCTGCCCTTGGGAACGCAGAGGCACTGGACCTTCTTGAGCACCTTGACGGCCTTGAGCGTCAGCAATTCAGGATCGCCGGGGCCGACACCGATAACATAGAGTGTTCCTGCCATGGCCTAAAACCTCTCGTAGTGCAGCTTGCTTTTATCGAATTCCCCATCCCGGTGCGGCTCTGCCTGCTGTGCCGGATAGCCGAGGGGCATGAGGCACTGCACCCGGAACGGCGCGGGGATGGCGAGCAGCTTCTTGACGTATGCCTCCGGCTCGCCCACGCCGGCCTCGGTGCCCTCGGCGATCTGGACAAAGCAGGTGCCGAGCCCCTGGTTGAGCGCCTCCAGATAGATATGCCCGGCGGACAGGGAGCAGTCTTCTTTGAACCGGTTTCCCTCCCGCGTGTCGTAGCAGATGACGATGACGAGGGGAGCGTCCTTGGCGAATGCGGCATAGGGCGTTGCGAGCGAAAGCTGCCGCCTCGTTTCCTGATCGGCAACGATGATGAACTCCCAGGGTCTTTTGTTCTTCGCCGTCGGCGCAACCATGGCTGCCTTCAGGATTTCGTGCAGCTTCTCCTGTTCGACCCCTTTGTCGAGAAACCTCCGTACGCTCCTTCTCTTCCTGATGATCTCAAGCATGCCGCTCCTCCCTTATTCCCCGTATGACAAAGACGGGATTGAGCGGTGCAAAGAGGTTGCCCTTCCCGATCTCCTTTAATCGCGAGGCCGAGACCTGCACCGCATCGACGGCAAAGCCGGCCTCGCGCAAGGCATCGAGCGCCGCATGCAGCGTCTCTATCGTCGCCGCGTTGACGACGACCGTTCCTGCCGGCATCCGTTCCGAAACAGCCCGGATAATACTATCGATCGAGCCCCTGCTCCCGCCGATGAATACCCTGTCGGGATCGGGAAGACCGGCGAGCGCATCGGGCGCGCTGCCCTCGATAACCCGGATCGTGGAGACGTCGAAGCGGCCTGCATTCTCCTTGATGTGCTCTGCCTGCTCGCGGTCCCGTTCGATCGAGAATACCTTCAGGCGTGGGGAAAGCCGCGCTGCCTCGATCGAGATCGACCCCGACCCGGCGCCGATATCCCAGAGCACCCCGCGCCCGGGCAGCTGCAGCTTATGGAGGCTCACCGCCCGCACTTCGTCTTTCGTGATGAGGCCGCGCGAGTGAGCGATCTCGTTTTCGGAGAGACCGAATCGCAGCGCGGAAGCCTCTTCCGGACCATCCGGTTCCCTGGCGCTCTTCCGGGCTTCTGCGCTTATTATGATTACCACATTCGGCTCGATGAACGACAGGGCCGCGATCTCTCCGGGCGTGCCGCTCGTGATCCTCTCGTCGGGATATCCAAGCCGTTCACCGACGTACATGCGAAGATCGGAAGAGCGCCAGGGAACCGGATGATCCGGAAGCCCGGAAGCGCTGAGCAATGCATGTGCAATGCTAGCGGGATTATTCTCTCTGTCGGTGAGAATCGCGAGCTTGCCGTGCTTGTGCACGAGAGAGGGAATATCGTCGAGGGTGAAGGGCAGACGCCTCCTCTTGACCGGATCGGGACCGCCGTGGAGGCTCATGAGGAACGCATCGTCCCAAGCCTCTTTTATCCGCGCGAAGGCGACCTGGACGCTCGAGAGCTCGGGGAGTATCTCGACCGCCTCTCTGCCGAGCTCCTTGACCGCCTTCCTGCCGATGCCGAAGAAGAGCGGGTCTCCGGATGCGAGGAGGACCACCCTGGCAGCAGCATACCTGCTGCGAATGAACTCCATGGTCTCGTCGACATTGTTGATCACCTGCACTCTGCTCTCGACGGAAGGGAACTCGTCGTACTCCCTGAAGACCTCGGCGAGCCGCCGCGAGACGAGGATATGGTCGGCCCTGAGCACGACCTCCCGCGCCTTTCTATCGAGCGGCTTATAGCCGATCCCTATGACATAAACCTTACTCACTGCCCGCTATGATCTCTCCTTCGTAGGATACCAGGTGGGCAGCGACCGGCACGCCTGAAGCGACGGATTCGCTGTAGCGCCTGGCTGCATCGCATACCCCGGCGAGCAGCGAGGCGCCTTCTCCGGCTGACGAGCGGATACCGTCGAGGATCTCTCGCGCCGTATTGAACGATAAGGCCTGGAACTGCTCCTCATACCCCATGCTGCAGAGCAGATCGATGGCGCTCTTCAACGAGATCGCGCCGTGCCGGACATGGGTCTGGGGTGTCCCCAGGGCGATCTTGAGCATCTTGGCCCACTGCGCCGCAAGGTGTATCTGCCTGAACCCGTGATGTTTCGCCTCGCGCAGTGAATACTCGAGGTAGTCGCCCATCATTACATAACACTCTTCCGGAAGGCGAAACTTCTTCATATGCGCTTTTTCGGAGGCCCTCCCTGCCGAGAGCACGATCTCCTCGCGGCCCATCGCCTTTGCGACATCCATCGAGGAGGAGATCGTCGCTGTCCAGGCCGCGGCAGATACGGGGCGGACGATGCCGGTGGTGCCGAGGATCGAGATGCCGCCGACGATACCGAGCCGCTCGTTCAGTGTCTTCTTTGCGAGCTCCTTGCCGTCAGGCACCGAAATAGTGACTTCGAGCAAGGGGCAGGCCTCATCGCAGTTGCTGCCCCCTGACCCATGCCCCTGGACCCTGGCCCCTTCCCTTATCGCCTCCTCGATCATTTTTCGCGGTACAGGATTGATCGCCGGTTCTCCGACAGGGACCGGCAGTCCCGGCTTGGTCGCCAGACCGACGCCTCTGCCTCCTTTGATAAGTACTCCCGCTCCTGATCCCTCGGTTGCTGCCGTTACCGTTGCCACTATCTCCGCTCCGTTCGTCACATCGGGGTCGTCGCCGGCGTCCTTGATGACCGAGGCCCAGGCGGTCCCGTTCCCGCAGCCCGAAGCATGAACGGCAAAAAAAGCCCTGCTGCCGTCAGGGAAGGGAATCTCCACATCCGTAACGAGTGATGAGTGATGAGTGATGAGTGAGTTGCCGTTGCTCATCACGCATAACGCATTACGCATTACGAGTAACGTTGCCGCCTTTGCAGCTGCTGCGGCGCAGGCGCCGGTGGTGTAGCCCGAACGGAGCGTCTTCTTCCTCACCATTCGATCCCCACCCTCGCCTTGACGCCCTTGTCGTAGTAGTGTTTGATCTCTTTCATCTCCGTCACCAGGTCCGCTGCCTCGATGATCTTCGGGTCGGCATATCTGCCGGTGAGCACCACCTCCACAGGGCCGGGCTTCCCTTTCAGAACCGGAAGAAGATCGTCGACCGCGATAAGGCCGTGGTGCACGGCGATAGTGATCTCATCGAGGATAACCAGGTCGTACTCTTTCGACATGATCGCCCCGGCTGCCTCTTCGAGCCCTTTCCGTGCCGCAGCAGCAGCCGCTTTCTTCGACCGCTCATCTCTCAGGAAGCCGGTGCCATACTGCCTGATGGTAATGAGGTCGCCGAAACGCTCGAGCGCCTTGTGCTCGCTGCACTTCCTCTTCTTGATGAACTGGGCAATGAGCACTTTGTGGCCTGCCCCCGCAGCGCGCAATGAAAGGCCCAGCGCAGCCGTGGTCTTGCCCTTGCTGGTTCCGGTATATACCTGTACATATCCCTTACGCATCACGGATTACGCATCACGGTCTTTATTATTTCTCTCCTCGCCTCGCCGACGGTGAGGGGCACCTTTTCGAACGGGAGGCGGTCCTCGTGTTTCAGTCTGTAAATCAGCTCGGCTATTTGGGGAAGCCGGAGCTTTACGGTCGACATCTCCTCGGGCGCAGTGAAGACCTCCTCGGGCGTGCCCCCGCGTGCGATCGTTCCTTTACTCAGGATGTGGAGCCGGTGCAGGAAGAGAGGGACGAGGTCGACGCTGTGGGTCGCCATGACAATGGTGACCCCTTTCTCCCGGTTCAGCTTCGTGAGGAGATGCATCATCCTGTATTCACCCATCGGGTCGAGCCCGGCTGTCGGCTCGTCGAGCAGGAGGATCTCGTGCCCCATGGCGAGCAGGCCTGCTATGCAGACCCGCTTCTTCTGGCCGAAGCTGAGGTGGTGGATCGACTTGTGCGACAGCCCCCCCATCTCGACATCCTCGAGCGCCGCCTGCACCCGCCGCCGCACCTCGTCTTCGGCAAACCCCATATTCAGCGGTCCGAAAGCGACATCCTCGAAGACGGTGGGGGCGAAGAGCTGATCGTCGGGATTCTGAAAGACGAGGCCGACCTTCCGGTAGATCTGCCGCGGCGATAGTTTTCGCACGTCCTGTCCGTCGAGCAGAACGCTTCCCTTGAAGTCTTTGATGAGTCCGTCCATGATCTTCAGGAGCGTCGTCTTCCCCGAACCGTTGGACCCCAGGATGCCGATGAACTCCCCCTGTCCGACATCGAAGCGGATATCGGAAAGGGCAGCTGTTCCATCGGGATAACTGAAGGCCCGGACATCGACGCCGATGCGCACTACAGGCTCCATAAGCACCCCATGACGACGATGAAGAGCACCGATGCGAACGCTTCCGAGCGCTTGAACGGCTTGTGCTTCAGCAGCGGCATGGCGCCGTCATATCCACGCTGCACCATCGATACCGTCGTGTTCTGGCTCTGCTCGAACGCCTTCAGCACCAGTGCGCCTGTCAATGTCCCGAAGGAGGCCAATCCCCGCCGCATGCTCGAATAGCCGAGCCTGTTCCGCTGGGCCTGGTAAATGACCATCGCTTCCTCGAAGAGGACAAAGATATAACGATAGGCGAGCATCAGTATCTCGATAAATCCCCGGGGGACCCTAAGCCAGGAGAGTCCTGCCATGAGCTCAGCGAAAGGGGTCGAGAACCCGAGGACCGCCACAACGGAAACAGCTCCCACGATCCTGCACGCCATCTCCAGGCCTTCCAGGAGACCGTCACGGTGCCCGGTAACGGAGAGGCCGAAGAGGTCGAAAGAGAAGAGAACGTCCCTGCCTGACAGGAACAGCTTGAGCAGGACGAGCACCGAGACGATGAAGAGAGGCTCCGAAAAGCGCAGGAGGAACGTCCTGAAAGACACCTTCATCTTCCTGCAGAGCAGGACAGAAAGAACTGAAACGAACAGGGGAAAAGCGAATCCCCGGTAGCTCGTGATCATGAGCAAGAGCAGCATCGATGCAAGGATCTTGATCCTGGCGTCGATGCTCAAGAGATGTTTCCCGGCCTGGGCCTGAGCCTGAGCCTGAGAATGTTCAGACAGCAGTTCCATTCTTCCCCGGTATCGTTATCGTTGTTTTGTCCCTCTTCTCCGTGAGCGCCCTCCAATAATACCCTGCAACAAAGCCGCCGACGGCTCCGGCAAGGAGAAAGACGAAGAGCAGAAGATCCCCCTGGTCCGTATTGATCAGCGGCTCTCTTGTCTCCCTGCCGTGCTGCTGAGCGATCTTCTCGATCACCGACTCATCCACACCGGACCATCTGCTCTCCCCGGCAAGGGCGACAGCAGGCAGCAGACAGCAGACGGCGAATAAAGCGATCTGAACGGTACAATGCGAGACGAAGCGACTCATAGCGCCACCTCCTCCGGCTTCAGCACCCTCATTTTAACGAGAAGATCGGGTCTTTTCTTGTAGAGCAGTCCTACCATGCCCGCAGTCATCGCCCCTTCGAGAATGCCGAGGGGGAGCTGCGTGGGAACAAAGGCGACGAGGATCTTCCCGAAGAGGGACAGGAAGGGCGACTTACCCCGTACGCCCGACGCGAGCTGGACCGAGGTCATGCAGTACGTAGCCCAGTCGGCGACCACCCCCGCCATGAACGCAGAGAGCGTCAGATTCATCCTCAGGGCGCGCAGCCCCTTGTACGTCATGTATCCCGCAAAAGAGCCCACGACACCCATCGATACGATATTGGCCCCCCAGGTGCTCAGCCCGCCGTGCGCCATGAAGAGGGCCTGAATGAGGAGCGCAACCGCTGCAACAAGGGCGCTGATGACAGGGCCGACGAGTATTCCCGATATGGCGGTCCCGGCCGGGTGCGAGCAGGTCCCTGCTGTCGGCACCGGTACGGGCATGCAGGAGATGATGAAGATCGCCGCAGCCATCAGCCCCACGAGGGGTTTGAAGGAGAGATCGCCGGCAGACCGCTGCCTCAGCCGGTACAATCCGAAAGCCACAAAGGGCAGGGCGACAGCCGACCAGAGCGCCGCCCACCCAAGGGGCAGTATCCCTTCCGCGATATGCATCGCGTGGGCTTCGGAGGCGGTGAAGAACGGATGAGAGAGCGCGAGCGCCAGCGCGCCCGCGATGACGGGTGATTTCTTCCGGCTCATGTCTTCCGGCTCCCGCTTCTTCATTATCACACCTCCGCCATTTTCAAGAGAGCGTTTACTGCTGCCACCGCCACCGGTGTGCCGCCTTTCCTGCTCAGGGTGGTGATAAAGGGAAACTGCTGTGCAGCGAGCAGGGCCTTTGATTCGAAGGCATTGACGAACCCCACCGGCACGCCGATTACGAGGGGCAAGGGGCAAGGGGCAAGGGCCATGTCCTGGTTATCATTTCTTGCCCCATGCCCCATGCCCCATGACCCGTTTGTCAAAAGCTCTACGGTTTTAAGGAGAGCGGTCGGGGCATTGCCGATCGCTATGATGCCGACGTTGTGCTCGCCGAGCCCCTTCTCGATAGCGATCTCGGCCCTCGTCGCCCCGGTCTCTTCGGAGCGCCGGCGGACCTCCTCGTCGGAGATGGCGCAGATGACCCTGCCTCCCCAGCGCGCAAGCCGCTTCTTGTTGATCCCTGTCTTGACCATCTCGACATCGGTAAGGATGTCTTTCCCCTCGCGCAGCGCCGTGAGCCCGCAGGCGACCGCATCCTTGTGGAACACGAGGCTCTTCTTGAACTCGAAATCCGCGGTGGCGTGAATGATGCGCTGCACGATGGGGCGCTGTTCGGCAGGGATGTCGCACAGGTCGAGCTCCTCCTCGATGATGGAGAAGCTCCTCTTCTCGATATCGTCGGGAGTTCCTTTCTGCGCGGCGCCGATCCGCTCCATGACGATGCGCGCCAGCTTCTCGTGGGTGCCGAGGGGTTCGGTGTAAACGAATTCGACATGCGGATACCGCCCCCGGGCCTCTTCGATCATCTCGGGGATGTCCTTGGTGACATGCATCCCTGCGCTCAGGAAGAAGGGGTGCAGAATGACCTTCGTCGCCCCGCTCTTCACCTGTGCGGTGATGGTATCCATGATAGACGGCTCGGTAAACTGGAGGTACGAGACCTTTACGCAGTCGCTGCTGCATCCGGCGTGGAGCATGCCGTGCAGCATGGCGCCGATATGTTCGAGATTGTTCGCCTCTTTCCTGGGGCTGCCGTGTCCTATGAGGATTATGCTTTCCATGATGCCGTCACCGTCTCCTTTGCGAAAGTAATAAAGCGTTCCGGAATGCCGGGATTGCTCCCGAAGTGGATATGGATATAACTCGCGAGGGTATTTTTTACGCTGTATCCCTCGGCGCCGATCGCGTGTCCGCTCCTGTCCTGAACCGAGTAAGCCGAAGATACGAGATCGGAAGATGCTTCCGCGCTCTTCTTTATCTCGGAATAGTGGAACTCATGCCCCCTGCACTCCTCCCCTTTCTTCCCGAGGATGCAGTCCTTATCGAGAACGACCTTCCGGTAGCCGAGGTGCGCCCTGCCTTTTTTCATCACGGTCTCGAACGGCAGCGTTCCGACCATAGGGAAAAAAGAGCCGTCGAACGCATGGATGCCCCGGGAGAGGTACATGAGACCGCCGCATTCGGCGTACAGGGGCCTTCCCGACCCGGACCACTCGGCAAGGGCAGCCCGCAGGGAGCCATTCCGGGCGAGCTCCGCTGCATAGAGCTCCGGATAGCCTCCTCCGATATAAAGGGCATCGGCCGCATCGGGAAGAGCGGAGTCGGCCAGCGGACTGAACGGAACGATCTCAGCGCCTGCAGCCCTCAGGAGATCGAGGTTGTCTTCATAGTAGAAGCAGAAGGCCTTATCGTAAGCGACCGCGATCTTAATTGTGGACGGTAACCCCTCCTCGCTCCTCCCCTTAGGTAAGGGGAGGCAGGGAGGGGTTACTCCACTACCGCGCATCGAGAGATCTGCTCTCGCCACCAGTGCGTCCATATCGATGTATCTCAGCACCGTATCGGCCAGCTTCCCGATATTCTCCCGGGCTATCGGATGTTCCTCTGCTGTAGCGAGGCCGAGGTGGCGGTGGGGGATCTCGAAATCGAGACTCCTCGGCAGGCAGCCGAGGACCGGAACGTCCCGAACGCTCTCCTTCAGCCTGGCATAATGGCTCTCCGACGCAACGCGGTTGAAGAGGACTCCGGCAATGAGTCCGGAAGAGGCATCCGCGCCATAGCGTGCGAATCCTTGTACTATCGCCCCGGCGCTTTCGGCCATGCCGTAGGCATCGACGACGAGAACGACCGGAAGGCGGAGAACGCGGGCGAGGGCGGCGGTGCTCTGCTCGCCGTCGTACAGGCCCATCACTCCTTCGACCACCGCGATATCGGCATCTCCCGTATGCCGGTCGAAGCAGTCGATCACGCTCTCCTCCCCGCACATCCAGAGGTCGAGGTTCCGCGAGGCGCGGCCGGTGATGAGCCGGTGGAGGCCCGCATCGATGAAGTCGGGCCCTGCCTTGAACGACTGTACCGAGCAGCCCCTCCGCCTCAGCGCCGCGAGTATGCCGAGGGTGACGGTCGTCTTTCCGCAGCCGCTGTGGGTGCCGGCTATTACGAAACCCTGCATAAACGCTCCAATTCCTTGATCAGCCGCCGGTTATCCCTGCTGGTCTTTACCGCAACCCTCATATAGGTCTCATCGAGACCGGTAAAATTGACACAATTCCGCACGAGAATCCCCTTGCTGCGCAGGCCGGCGATGATATCCTGCGCAGCATCGAGCCGCAGCAGATAATAGTTGGCAGCCGAGGGAACATAATCGATGCCGAGGCGCCTGAACTCCCTCTCCATGAACGTCTTTTCCTCTTTGATGAACGCCAGCGACTCCTTTCGGTAGTGCTTGTCATCGAGGGCCGCGCTCCCGGCCCTCTGCGCAAGGCTGTTGACGGTCCAGGGCTCCTTATGGCGCCTGAGGAGCTCGGCAACAGGAGGCGGCGCCGCGGCAAAACCGAGCCGCAGCCCCGAGAGGGCATAAAACTTCGTCAGCGACCGCAGCACGATCAGGAAGGGATTTCTTGCAACCTCTTTGATGACCGATTCCTTCGGCGTGAAGTCGATGAAGGCCTCATCCACGACGAGATAGCAGCCGAGCTCACGGGCTGCATCGGCGATGCCGAGGAGCGTACTCTTTTTTATAAGCCTGCCCGTCGGATTATTGGGATTGCAGAGGAAGACCATGCTGCAGCCCTGCATGGCGTGGATGAGCTGTTCGGCATTTACGTCAAAGCTGTTCGACGGTTTCAACAGGGGATGTTTGAGGGTGATCTTTTTCGACCGGAACTGGAGGAGCACCGCCCGCTCATACTCCTGGAACGTGGGCGCAGGTATGACCACGCTCTCGGGCTTCAGCGCCCTGGCGACGAGATAGATCAGCTCCGTGCTGCCGTTGCCGCAGATGATGGAGCCGGCATCGATCCCGTACTGCCGGGCGATCCGGGAAGTGAGGCGGCGCGCATCGGGGTCGGGGTAGTGCGGGAGGCTGCGTATGCCTTTCCTGATCTCCGCGGCTGCGGTCCGGGGGACCCCGAGCGGGTTTATCGATGCGCTGAAGTCGAGGATCCTCTGCTCCGGAAGCCCGAGCTCCCGGGCGGCTCTATGGATATTGCCGCCATGCGGTTCCTGCATTATCTCCCTCCCCCTGCGGCAATGATGATGAGGGATATCCCGATGCCGAGGAGCGCCGCGGCCCTCACCAGGGTAATAGCACGCTCGGAGGCGGCCAGGTAGTCATCGGTCCTCTCGCTTCCGATATAGGGCTTTTCGATTAGTATACCACCGTAGGTCGAGGGACCTCCCATCCTGATGCCGAGCGCCCCGGCCATCGCCGCTTCGGGAATGCCGCTGTTGGGGCTCGTATGGTTCCTGCCGTCGCGCAGCATCGTGAGAAGGGCGGCACGGGCCGATGCGGCAGAGGCGTTGCCCCGTTTCAGAAGGGCGACAATGAAAACAGCGGCAATGAGCAGCCCCCCCGTAAGCCGCGCCGGGATATAGTTCGCCGCATCGTCGAGTCGGGCCGCTGCCCAGCCGAAGAAACGGTACGTATCGTTCTTGTAGCCGACCATCGAGTCGAGCGTGTTGATCGCCTTGTAGGTTATGGCGAGCGGCAGACCGCCGAGCGTCAGGTAGAAGAGCGGGGCGATGATGCCGTCGGAGAGGTTCTCGGCGAGGGTCTCCATGGTAGCCTTCAGAATATCCTTTTCCGCAAGGTTCCCGGTATCGCGGCCGACGATCATCCCGAGCGAGCGCCGCGCCTCGTCGATGCTCTGCTCCCGCACCGCTTCGATGACCGCACGCGCCGCGTCGACCAGTCCCCGCAGCGCAAGGGTGGTCGAGGCGAGATAGACGAGTACCGCCGAACCGACGAGACCGCCGAGCGCGCCCGGCAGCTGTCGCGCTCCGGCCACTATAAGGGCGGCGACCGCAAAGGAAGAGAGAGTGACGGCGAGCACCAGGAGGACTCCGCCGAGCCGCTCTCCCGCAGCGCTCTTGCAGAAGCTCCTGATGACCTTCTCCAGGCTGCTTATGGCCCGGCCGATGATGCGCACCGGGTGCGGCAGCCAGCGCGGATCGCCGACGAGGAGATCGAGCAGGAAGGCGCAGAGCAGCTCGAGCGGCAGTATCATAGGCCTGCCACCTTGTTCACGAAATCCATGTCCACGTGCTCCCTTACGACGCCGGCGAGCGCATCGAGCGCCTTGTCCTTCACTTCCGAGAAACTATAGACGGCGCCGAGCGGCCCCAGGCCTTTCCGGACCCGTATGCAGTCGAGAATATCCCTCCTGAAGCTGTCGTTGTCGAAGATGCCGTGGAGGTACGTTCCCCAGCAGGACTCCTTCCGGGAGCCATCGAGCACCGGGGCCGAACCCGAAGACCGGCGAATCCTGAACAGGCCTATATCCCCCCGGCTCTCGCCCATATGGATCTCGTATCCCTGCAGCGGCACACTGCTGTACGCATCTCCCCGGGCGGCGGACCATGAGCTGTCGGCGATCTCGGCCTCGCTCCGGCAGGTGGTCTTGGTCCTTTCGAAGACGGTCTCTATGTCGAGAAGGCCCAGCCCGTCGACCGTTGCATGCGGGCTCTCGATACCGTGGGGGTCCGCAATCGTCCTCCCCAGCATCTGGTATCCCCCGCACATGCCCATCACCTGTACACCCTTTGCAGCGGCCCGCCGTATGCTCCGGTCGAGCCCGCGCTCACGGAGGAGCAGGAGGTCCTTCACCGTATTCTTCGACCCCGGGATGATCACCAGGTCGGCATTTTCTATATCCGCCGGGCTGCTCGAGTACACCATCTCGACATCGGGCTCGTAGAGGAGGGGGTCGAAGTCCGTAAAGTTCGAAATATAGCGGAGCCTCACGATAACGACTTTTATATCTGCGTGCCGTCTCCCCTGGTCCGCCCCCTGTCTCTGGAGCGCGAGGCCGTCCTCTTCGGGCAGCCCGATGTTGTGGATATACGGCAGCACGCCGATGACCGGCTTGCCCGTCTTGGCGCGGATCATATCGAGACCCGGCCTGAGTATCTCGAGATCGCCGCGGAACTTGTTGATGAGGAGCGCCCTGATGTATCTGCTCTCCTTTCCGAGGAGCTTCACCGTGCCGAAGAGGGATGCGAAGACGCCTCCCTTGTCGATATCGCCGACGAGGAGCACCGGGGCTTTGGCGTATCGTGCGACCGCCATGTTCACCACATCGACATTCATGAGATTGATCTCGGCAGGGCTTCCCGCTCCCTCGATGACAATAAGGTCATTGTCCCGGGAGAGCGTATCGAAAGAGGAGGTGACCGACTTCCACGCCTCCTTCTTGAAGGCGTAATACTCCTGCGCCTTCATGGTGGCGAGTACCTTCCCTCTGATGATCACCTGCGACCCGATCTCTCCCGATGCCTTGAGCAGTATGGGATTCATGTCCACCGTTGCCGGGACCCGGGCTGCCTCGGCCTGGAGCGCCTGCGCCCTGCCTATCTCGCCGCCGTCAGCCGTGATATAGGAGTTGAGCGCCATGTTCTGCGCCTTGAACGGGGCTACCGCAATACCCCTGTCCCTGAAGATCCTGCAGAAGGCGGCGGCGATGAGGCTCTTGCCCGCACCCGACCCGGTCCCCTGTATCATCAGCGATCTAGCCATTCCTCGAATCACCCCTGCCAGGCTCGACGACGTAGTTGATCAATTTTGCGACCGGATACTTTTCCCAGAACTCGACGACATTGATGCTGCCGAGGCTCTGCTCGATCCTGAAGATATTCTCGAGCGGTATGCCGAGCAGGTGGCAGAGGATGATCCTGTTCACCCCTCCGTGGGCCACGACGACGATGCTCTCTCCCGGATGCGCGGCAATCGCGGCATCGAGGGCCGGGATCACCCTGTCCCTCACCTCGAGCGTGCTCTCTCCGTTTATCGGACTGTAGCGGAGCGGGTCCGTAGCCCATGCCTCGAATTCTGCAGGATAGCGCTCTTTTATCTCGATGAAGGAGAGGCCTTCCCATACGCCGAAGCTCCGCTCCCGCAGCTCCTGCCGGACGGTCGGCTTCAACCCGTGAGGAGAGGCGATGATCTCGGCGCTCGTGAGCGCCCTGCTCAGCGGCGAACAGTACACTGCGGCAACGAACGGCCCCTTATCCTCCCGGTCTCCACCTGACCCGGCATCGACCGGCGCCGTATGGATGTCCCGCAGATAGCTCAGCCGCTGGGAGAGGCGCGCTGACCGCGGATGGTCGAAGAGGAATGCAGCGTTCCTGCGCGCCTGCTCGCCCCCCCGCTCCGAGAGGGGGACATCGATGCTCCCCTTGTAGCGCTTGACGTCTCCGCCTTCGGTTTCGCCGTGCCTGATCAGATAAAGCGTCGTAACCATAGGGTAAAGACCGCCAGGAATAAGATCTCCGCAATTTCGCTGAGAGCACCGAGGGTGTCTCCCGTAAGCCCGCCGAACCTCCGGCTGCAGAACCTGATCGCTGCAAGGCAGAAGAGGTAGAGGCTGATGAAGAGGACGAGGAAGAGCGTTATGCTCTCGGCGCCGTACATCCTGAGCAGGTGAAGCTCCGCAACGATGATGAAGAGGAGCCCGACGAGGAGCGAGGCGGTGATGACCGTGTTGAGGGCAACGCCGTCGATGAAGACCTGGCCGAGCCCCTCGCGCCGCGCGGAGGTGCCGTGGTACATGGCGGGCACCATCACCCATTTCGAGAAGACGGGCATAAGGAAAACCGCCGAATACGCGGTAAAGATCGGCGCGGCAACCAGGAGATGCCGGATGAAGAGAAGCTTCACTACGATGGTGATGACGATCGCCACCACCCCGATCGCGCCGGTGGCGCTGTCTTTCATCACCGCGAGCCGCCGCTCCCGGTCGAGCGCCTCATCCCCTTTCGATTTCACTGAAAGGGCATCGAACGTATCGGCAAGCCCGTCGAGATGGAAGCCCCCGTTGCTTATGATGAGGAGCAGGATGATGAGGCCGCTGGTGATATCAGGAGAAAAGAGCATGAGCAGAAGCGATGCCGCGCCATAGAGGACGCTCCCCTGCAATGCCCCGACCGCCGGGAAAAAGGCCGCCGACTGGGCGACCTCCCGCTCGGAGACATCCCCCCGCACCCGCGTGGGAATGATCGTGAGGAACTGGAACGCTAAAAGTAATTGCCGCATAGGTTGTCAGTTTTGTGACTCATTCGACACCCCGGCCTCTCCGAAGGTGGCCATCTCCTTGTAGATCTTCAGTCCGCCCTCTATGAGGAGCATCGCGAGCGCTGCGCCGGTGCCTTCCCCCAGCCGGAGATCGAGGTCGAGGATGGGCCGCAGGCCCATTTTGTTGAGCATCGCCGTATGCCCTCTCTCGATCGACTGGTGGGCGGCGAACATATAGTCCTTCGTCTTCGATTCGATGCAGTAAGCGACGAGCGCCCCCGCAGTCGAAATGAAGCCGTCGATCACGACCGGTATCCTGCTTGCCGCAGCGCCCAGTATCAGACCGGCGATCCCCCCGATCTCGGCTCCTCCGACCTTTGCGAGCACATCGAGCGGGTCGTTCGGGTCGGGCCGGTTCACGCTGATCCCTTTCTCGATCACCTGAATCTTCCTCCTGAGGGATTCGTCGCTGATGCCGGTGCCTTTGCCGGTCACCTCGACAACCGGCGAGGCAGTCAGCACTGCCGCGATGGCGCTCGAAGGGGTGGTGTTGCCGATCCCCATCTCGCCGGTGCCGAAGATCTTATACCCTTTCTTGACATAGCCTTCGGCAACGGTGATGCCGACTTCGATGCATCGGACCGCCTCCTCTCTCGTCATGGCAGGGCCCTTGGCAAAGTTTTTTGTCCCCTTCACGACCTTCATCGAGAGGAGCCCCTTGACCTCCTCGAAGTCGTGGTCAACCCCGATATCGACAACGACGACCTCTGCACCCGCGTGGCGGGCGAGCACATTGATGCCGGCGCCGCCCCTGATGAAATTCAGGACCATCTGCCGGGTCACCGCCTTGGGGAAGGCCGATACTCCCTCTTCGGTGACGCCGTGGTCTCCGGCAAAGGTGAAGACGACCTTTTTATCGAGCAGGGGGTTCTTGTTCTCCGTTATCGCCACCAGTCTTCCGGCGAACTCTTCGAGTCTTCCCAAGCTGCCGAGCGGCTTGGTGAGGTTGTCGAGATGCTTCTGGGCGATGCCCGACCACTCCTCGTTTACAGGCTTGATAGTTTGAAGCGTCCTGGTGAGCACGTCCATAGCGTCTCCTTGTAGTGGCGTAGTGCGAAGCTTCTATTTTATGCGCAGCGGTATCCCGGCGGTCACGAGGAATACCTCGCCGGCGACGGCGGCGACCTTCTGGTTGAGGGCGCCGGCAAGGTCCCTGAACCGGCGGGCGAGCAGATTGTCCGGGACAATGCCGAGACCCACCTCGTTCGCAACCACATAAACGGCGCAGCCATTGCTTCCCTCGAGCGCTGCGATAAATTCATCCGTCCGCTCTTCTATATTCCCGATTTCGGAAACGAGCAGGTTCGATACCCAGAGCGTAAGGCAGTCGACGAGGAGCACGGAGTGGGCTCCCCGAGCAGACGTCAGAGAGGCGGCGAGGTTAAGCGGCTCCTCGATCGTCGTCCATGCATCGGTCCGCTCCTGCTGATGCCGCGCGATCCGCTCCCGCATCTCGTCGTCGAGCGCCTGCGCCGTCGCAATATATGCCTTGGACCCCGCTGCTGCCGATGCCTTCTGCAGCGCAAACCCGCTTTTGCCGCTCCTCGCTCCGCCGATAACGAAGGTGACCACGTTCCTCCTCAAAATAAAAAATCCCCAGAGCATCGATGCCCTGAGGATTGCACCCTGTTTACTTCATCCTCATTACTCCGGCCCGCTTCCACGAGAGGCCTTTCGTCGTCCGCAGCCCATAGCGATAAAGATTGCTCCCTGCTATGAGCGGGGACTGAGAGCTGCTGCTTTCAGGCAGGTCTTCTGGCTCTCCCGACCTTTACCAGCCTTCCCATTCGCTCGTGAACAGTGGCGTGTTGTTAGGTAAAGGGCTTACTCCTCGATGTTGCCGGGGAGTCGGGATCACAGCGGCGGGACCGCTCCCGATTTGGCCTGCCTCGCGGCTGAACGACCGCACGGGATTCCCTATTAAGCCTTGCGGCACCTGGTACCTTATATTATCGGAATGCTTCTGCTAAATGTCAAGAAAAGCCGGGGAAGAGAGGGGGGAAGAAAAGGGTGAGGGGATTTATCGCAATCGCTTTCCGCACTTCGGACAGAAGTCGATCCTGATGACATCCACGGTGCCTGTTGCCGGGCATGACAGCTCCATGAGCTCTATCTTGAGCATCTCCCTGCAGACCCAGCAGGTCAGGTTCTTCTCGAGGGGCTGGCTCGAGCGGAAGTCTTTCCAGAGCTCTTCGGAGTCTATATTGCCGGTTCGCTTGTTTTCCATCGCCCTTGTCGCTCGCGGTAGTGTGGTTTAGTTATCGGCAACAGAAGGCATCCGCTTTAGTGTAAAGAAGGGCGTTGACGGGAGTAAAGGAAATTTTACCGATCATTGGGTCTTGTTGACAGGGCACGGAGGCTGCCCCGTATGATAGGAGATGATGGGTCGCCCCTGCACGATCTCGGTAATCATTCCGGTGCTCCATGAAGCCGCTGTCATTAATGAAACGGTAATGCATCTCCATCGTCTCGAGCCGGCGGCTGCAGTCGAAGTCATCGTGGTCGACGGCAGCCCTGACGGAACGACGCTCCAGGCCGTCAGCGATCCCTCTGTTGTACAAGTTGTTTCGGAAAAGGGGCGGGCGCTCCAGATGAACGCCGGCGCAGCGCGCGCTTCGGGGGAGGTGCTGCTCTTCCTTCATGCCGATACCCTTCTGCCGCCCGATGCGCTCGCCCGGATTGTGGAAGTCGCGGACGAGGGCCGGTCCGTTGCCGGCGCCTTCGACCTGGGCATTCGGTCGGACCGCTTCATCTTCAGGATCATCGAGCGGCTCGCCTCGCTCCGCTCCCGGCTGACCAGGATCCCCTTCGGCGACCAGGGGCTCTTCATACGCAGGGAGTACTTCGAGCGTACCGGGGGATTCGAGCCGCTGCCGCTCATGGAGGATGTCGAGCTCATGCAGCGTATCAAGCGGCGGGGAGATCCCGTTACCATCATCCCTGAAAGGGTTTCGACCTCTCCGCGGCGCTGGGAAAAGGAGGGCGTCATCTACTGCACCCTGAGGAACTGGACCCTGCAGCTCCTCTATCGCCTGGGAATTCCGCCCGAAAAGCTGGTAGAATTCTATAAATGATTGCGGACCCCGGGTTCGTGGATACATCACATCGAGTAAGGATGAAGGAGATCGATTTCGACGCCTTCAGCCCGGAAATCACCTGCGACGAGCACTGCTATGCCTGCACCGTCGGCAAAGGGAGCAGCTGCCACGGCGCTCTCATCGGCCGGGGAGCCGGCGCGAAGTCCCCATTACGCCCATTACCAATGAAGAGCTCAGAAAAATCTTCGGCGCCATGCTCCTGTGATGTCGGACAACAAGAGCGGCCCGGCAGGAGCATGCGGGTGCTGATGCCTCCCTCGCTGCATGCAGAAAGCGGCGCCGGTGCATAAGAGGTGTCTCCTCCTCTTCGTAAAGTCGCCTGAAAAGGGCACGGTGAAGTCCCGCCTCGCAAAAGACCTCGGCGAGGATGCTGCGCTCGACCTCTACCGCTGCTTTGTGCTCGATCTCCTGCAGACCCTGAAAGGGGGAGAGTACGCATTCAGCATCTGTTACCACCCGCCGGAGGCAGGGGACGCCGTGGAGCAGTGGCTGGGGAGCTCTTATGCCTCTATGCCGCAGAGGGGAAACGATCTCGGCGAGAGAATGAGAAGCGCCTTCGAGGAAGTCTTTGCCGCAGGATTTTCTGCAGCCGTCATCATGGGCAGCGATATCCCCGACCTGCCGCACGCCCTTATAGACGAGGCCTTCTCCTCGCTCGAGTCGGCCGATAGCGTGATCGGCCCGGCCGTCGACGGCGGCTACTATCTCATCGGGTTCAGAAGAGACGCGTTCCTCCCCGATATTTTCGAAAACATGCCCTGGAGCACCGATACTGTTTATGAAGAAACAATGGCGGTGCTCGAAAGGAATCATGCGGATGTCCACGTCCTCCCCGCATGGAGAGACATCGATACCCTGGATGACGTGAAGGACCTCCTGGCGAGAAATAAAACATCCGAGTTCAGAACATCCCGAACCATGGCCCGTCTGCTCGCTATGAGAGGCGAGTTGTTCTCCAGCCGTTAGATCCCCGATGCCGGGCTCGGCAGCTCCTTGACAATGGCATATATATCATGCATACTTATGCATACATATGAGCATATACTGCAAGGAGGAGCTGTGAGGACAACGCTGAACATCGAAGACGATCTCCTCGATAAAGCCGAGAGATTGACGGGTATTAAGGAAAAGACCGCCTTGATCAAGCTGGGACTCGAGGCATTGATATCGCGGGAGAGCAGCAAACGGCTTGCCAGACTGGGCGGAACCGAGAAGAGACTCGAAAAGATACCCCGGAGGAGAACGGAATCTGCATAATATGGTTCTTGTAGACACCTCCGTATGGGTAGCCCATCTCCGCGAGGGGAATATCGGTCTCGAAGCGCTCTTGAATGAGGGTCGCGTTGCGTGCCATTCGTTCATCATCGGCGAGCTCGCCTGCGGAAATCTCAAGAACAGGTCGGAACTGCTCTCTCTCCTCAACGCGCTCCCTATGGGAACGCATGCAGAGCATGAAGAGGTCATGCTGTTTATAAAGGAGCACCGTCTTATGGGGAAAGGCCTCGGCTATATCGATATGCATCTGCTTGCATCGGCTCTCCTGACCGGGATACCGCTATGGACGTTCGATAAACGATTGAGCGAGATCGCCGCAGCGCTGAAAGTGCGGTACTGACAGCGGATCACGTATGCGGACTTTGTTCTCCTGCGCCGTACCGTTCAATTCGTTAGTCCCTTCTTTCGTATCGATCAATTTTCAGTAATGCGTAATCGCCGACTTTTTCGGTGGTCACCTGTATATCATATGCATTTATTTCAGCATGCTTCTTGATTTCTAATATCGTGGAGACGCCGTTGAATGACGTGCCTGTAATAAATGTCCCGACTACAGCGTTTTTGATTTTACAATTCTCGCACTGCTTGTCTTTGCCGCAGCCTGCCTCGGAGAGGGAGTGTATACAATCAAAGACCTGCCCGCCTCGGTGCTGTTCGATCCTCGATAAATCCTTTTCAACGAGAGCGCATGCCTCTTGATTTGCGGTAACTACCTGTCTCGGGTTGCCCTGCATAAGGAGAAGGGGAGCATCGCTCTCGTCGAGGAATTTGACGAGGGCACTGATGTCGCCTTGCTTCACTACATCATTTCTGCAGGCTGTACAAAGCCCCTTTGTAATAGGCCTCCTTGCTTCTTGCTGGATAGCAACGGCGTCTAACGCAGAACCGCACCAGATGCAAATCGTTTGCATACCGCCTCCTCGTTCTCTCTGTGATATGATCATTATTTATCCTCCTGGATGGCCTGATCGCTCTCCAAGTTCTTCTATCATGGTATCCATATCAACGTGGACAGCCTCTGCGAGCAATCCCTTGTCTTTGCAATAACTGACTGTTTCATCAAGTACTGACCTGAGCTCATCTCTGAGATTATTGAGCTCTCCCAAGCCATCGCAGCCTTTCTGCCTTCTTTTGGCATAGATATAAAGGAGAGCGTACTCCTCCATAGTTCGGAGGAGTGTTTCGAGCTGGAGGTCTTTTTCCGCTGTGCCTGCAATGATTTCGAGCATCACTTTCCTCACGTCTGGCAGAGTCTTTTATCCTTTATATCGTTAGACGGAAATGGGCGAGGAAAGGATACGGATCATAGCGTGCGGCGGAATGGAAGCATGGTGCTTTTACGGTCGCAGGCGAATTCGTTGCGGTGATCGCGATAAAAGATACACTGCGCTTCGAGCTCTTTTCTCAGGCATGCTCTGGCTCGGTGCAGCCTGATCTTTACGTTCCCCGCACTGATCTGGAGAATCGAGGCGATCTCCTCATGGGAGAGCCCTTGCATATCCTTGAGCGCAATCACAATCCTGTGTTCTGCCGGAAGGTTCCTGATTATATCGCGTATGCACTCGTTCATTTCCTTCCTGATGATGCCCAGGTCGAGGGGCTCTCGTTTGACTCCGCTGCCATCTCTGTCCTCAATATCATCAGCGACATCCGGGTCGGCAGGTATACTCCTGATTGCATGCCGATATGAGGCCTCCCGCGCACGGTCCGCAACAGTATTTATCGCGATACGGTAGAGCCATGTTGAAACGTTCGATTCTCCTCTGAACTCCTGCAAACTTCGGCCTGCCTTGAGAAAGACCTCCTGCGTCAGGTCAGCAGCCTCACAAGGGGAAGTCAGCCGCTCAATGAGCCTCAGTATATCGGGCTGATAGGTCGCATAGAGCCGTTCAAAATCGAGTGCCATCGTGCTCTCCCGGTATCGTTAACTGCTTCTGCCTAGGGGAAGTATAACAGGTTTGAGGAGGTGAAGTGCAGGTGTGCTCTGCCGCAAAACAGGGCTAGAATACGAACAATCCTGCCCGGCACTGGGTGCCGCGGTCATAGAACTGGGTCACGAAATCAAGCCTGATCCCGCTGGTCTGACCATTGACGACAATTGGCTCCATGTTTTATATTTGGATATGGCAATTCCATATTTGGACTTAAAATGGAAACGATAAGGCGGTTTCTTAAAGCAGAAAGGCAGAGTTTTTTCCTGCTCGGCCCGAGGGGGGCAGGGAAATCGACCTTTATCAAGACAGCATATCCTGAGGCTTTGTATATAGATCTCCTCCTTCCCGATGTCTTCAGGAATTACACCGCCTATCCGGAGAGGTTGAGGGAGGTGGTGCATGCGCAGAAGGGAAAAAAGACCGTTGTCGTTGATGAGGTGCAAAAAGCGCCGCAGCTTCTCGAAGTGGTGCATAGCCTCATAGAGGAAAAGAAGGGACTTCAGTTTATTCTGACCGGCTCAAGCGCGCGAAAGCTCAGGAAAGCAGGAGTGAACCTGCTCGCCGGCCGAGCACTCATGAAACACATGCATCCTTTCACGGCTGCTGAGCTCAAAGAACTGTTTGACCTGGAGAGGGCTCTGGGCATCGGCATGATACCGCTCATTCTTAGCAGCGCAGACCCTGCAGCAACACTTCAGGCATATGTCGATCTTTACCTTAGGGAAGAAGTGCAGCTGGAAGGGCTCACAAGGAATATCGGAAACTTCTCCCGGTTTCTCGAGACCGTGAGCTTTTCCCATGGGGCCGTTCTTAATATAAGCAATGTGGCTCGTGAATGCCAGATAGAACGCAAGGTGGTAGAAGGCTACATCGGCATCCTCGAAGACCTGCTTTTAGCATACAGGATTCCGGTGTTTACCAGGAGGGCGAAGCGAGCGGTCGCTTCGCACCCGAAGTTCTACTTTTTCGATGCCGGCATTTTCAACGTCCTGCGACCATCGGGACCTCTTGACCGTCCTGAAGAAAAATCGGGTGCAGCCCTTGAGGGGCTCGTCTGCCAGCATCTGAGGGCATGGATCGACTATGCCCATTCGGGCTGCCAGCTCCACTATTGGAGGACCAGTGCCGGATCCGAGGTCGATTTCGTCGTGTACGGAAAGGACATATTTTCGGCAATAGAGGTGAAGAATGCGGCAACCATACATCCTCAAGACCTCCGCGCGCTCAAGTCATTTGGCGAGGACTACCCAGAAGCAAAAAGGTTTCTTGTATACCGAGGCAAAGAAAGGCTGATAAGAGATGGTATTTCCATTGAGCCTGCCGATGAATTCCTGCTTGGGTTAAAGTAAGAAGCATTCAGGGCGACATTTCTGAAGGTATGCAACTGCATATTATGCCGGGGCGTTCGGTGCTGCAGGGAAGGCTAGAATACGAACAATCCTGCCCGGCACTGGGTGCCGAGCGGCATGCTCCATTGGACGACGGCGTGAGAGGGGAGATCGTCTCCGCCGTCGCTCCTGAACTCGATGAACTGGCCGAACAGGAGAAGGGAGTCGGTGACGATGCCGATGCCGCTCTCGCTGATGTCGACGCTCGTGCAGTGGTAGCACTCTTCCAGCGGATCGCCGTAATGCAGGTACTGCATGGCCGTCGTGAAAGGGATCCTGAACTCTCGCCGTTGCTCCTTCATAACGTATTACACGTTACCAGATATGTCCCGGCAAGTCAATCGCCGTAAAAGGGGCGGAAAGGGGCGGCTTATCCTTCTGTTAATGCCCGGCCCCTCGCAGGCCCCGGGAGCCGGGTTTACAAAAATTAACAGGTAATTTACCGTTCATTTACTGCGTGAATGACTATGATGTAATTAGGACCGGCGTTTGCAGCGATAGAACGGTTGTTGCGCTGGAATAGGCGGCACTATCTCCGCCGGTCCAAGAAATTACCACCCTCACTCGTACACCGCCGGGAGAGCGGAAGATAGCGGCGTGAGGGAGAGGAGGTACGATATGGGCGTGACACGCAGGGGTTTCCTCAAGCTGTGCGCTGCGGGAGCGACGGCGGTCGCGGGGTCTCGGTATTTCGAGATCGCGCAGTCTGCGGACCGGCAGTACGAATCGATCGACCTGATCAGGTCGACCTGTTCGCCGAACTGCACAGGGGCGTGCGGGTTCAAGGCGATGGTGCACAAGGGCAGGATCGTCTCGCTCGTTCAGGCAGCGGACTATCCCGACCGGGAGTACAATCCCCGGGGCTGCTTGAGAGGGCAGTCGATGCTCAATCTCATCTACGGACCGGACCGGCTCAAGCATCCCCTCATCCGCGTCGGGCAGCGCGGCGAGGGAAAGTTCAAGGCGGTAAGCTGGGACGAGGCGCTGGACTACGTCGCCGATAAGCTCGCCGCGATCATGGCGAAGTACGGGCCCGAGTCAGTCGCGACCTCCATTCAGGTCCCCGGCACGGGCTATGTCAACAAAGGGGCGTTCATGAGGCTCTCCTCGCTCTTCGAGTGGAGCGTGCTGCATGCCTATACCATGAACGGCGACCTCCCCGCCTTCTGGCCCATGACCTTCGGGGTCCAGACCGAGGAGCTCGAGTCACTCGAGTGGATGAATTCACGGTACACCGCGATATTCGGATCGAATATCCTGGTGACGAGGGTGCCGGACGCCAAGTTCATCACCATCGGCAGGGAGCGGGGCGCCAAGGTCATCATGGTAGACCCGAACTATACGCCGACCGCCTCGAAGGCCGATGAATGGATCCAGATCAATCCTGCCACCGATGCGGCTATGGCGATGGGGATCGTCACGGTCATCGTCAACGAGCGGCTCTACGACGAGGAGTTCATCAAGAGTTTTACGGATATGCCGCTCCTCGTGCGGCTCGACAACCGGAAGAAGCTGAGAGCGTATGAGGTGAAGTCCCTCAGCGGGCAGGCCGCTGCGCTCAAGGCGAGGATTCCCGAGTACCGCGATCTTTACGTGGCCTACGACCGCGCTGCGAAGCGGTTCGTCATCCCCGACCCCGAAGACCTTTCACGGAAATTCGATCCCGCGCTCGAAGGGAGCTTCGAGGTCGAGCTTGCCTCGGGAGAGCGGGTGAAGGTGAAACCGGTGTTCCAGCTGCTCAAGGAGTTCACGAACGAGCACTATACCCCCGAGAAGGCGGCGAAGATCATCGCGCCCGATGAATCCATGGCGCCGGGATACGCCGAGACCATAAAGCGCCTTGCCCGGGAGATGGCGACGATAAAGCCGCTCCATATCGTCTACGGGGCGAGCAACTACCAGTGGTTCCACGGCGACCTGAAGGGCAGAGCGCTCTCCCTGATCGTCACGCTCACTGGCAATCTCGGGAAGCCGGGAGCGGGCATTTCGACCTATGCAGGCCAGTACCGCGTGCGCTGGCCCCTCGCCGCTTGGTGGAGCTTCAAGGAGAAGAAGAACCGCTGGGTCACCTACCTGCTCTGGATGAACGATGAATACCGGAACGGCGAGGAGTATAAAAAATACAATAAAGAGACGCCGTACCCGAAAAATGGCGTCAAGGCGTTCCTCTACGGCTGGCACAATCCTTTTGACCAGCACAACATGGCGAACCGGATGCGTGAGAAGGCGCTCAGCGGCGACCTCGAACTGATCGTCGCGACCGACTTCCAGATGAGCACCTCCTGCCTCTGGTCCGACGTGGTGTTGCCGGGAGTCGCCTGGTACGAAAAATACGATCTTACCGCTACGGTCTCGCATCCCTATGTCCAGCTGCAGCAGCCCGCCATTCAACCCCTCTTCGAGTGCATGCCCGAGATATGGATATTCAAAGAGCTTGCCAAGCGGGTGGCTTACCGCGTGGGCGACGACAGACTTAAGAAAGAGGTGGAGGAGTTCTACCCCGACCCCGCGCTCTTCAGGCAGGAGGAGGAGGCGCGGCGGAGCGGGACCTGGAGCCTGAAGCTCGCCCGCGATATCACGGAGAGGGCGTCCCTCGATGCAGCGGCGCTGATGCTCAGGACCGGCGGCGAGCAGGTCAAGGATATCACGGTCGAGATGCTTAAAAAGGGGCCGGTGCGGCTGAACCTGCCGACCCCGGGCAAGCGGCAGATCATGTTCTGGGAGCAGGTGGTGCAGAAGCAGCCCTTCCCGCCCGTCTCCTACCCCGCGCCGCTGCCGAAGACCGCCCGGTTCGTCAAGAGCGGAAGGGCTGAGTTCTACAAGGACGAGGACGTTTTCATCGACCTCGGGGAGATGCTGCCGATGCACAAGAATCCCTTTACCGACACGGAGTCCAGAAACCGCAAGGCAGTCAAATACAATCTCTCCTTCGTCACGAGAAACGCCCTCTACCGCGTCCATTCGACGCATAGCAACAACATCACCATGCTCGAGCTCCAGAATTTCAAGCCCAAGGTATGGATGAATCCGAAGACCGCCGACGCGCGGAAGATAAAGGAGGGCGAGCTCGTCGAGGTGTTCAATGACCGGGGGAGGGTCTGCGGCTATGCGGTTCCCGATCCCGGCCTCCATCCAAGGGTGATCGTCTTCGAGCAGGGCTGGTGGAGCAGGTACCTGAAGGGCAGCTCGTATAATACCTTGACCTATCCATGGATAAAGTCGTCCCATGTCATCTACTTCGTTCCGGGGGTATGGGAACCGACCACGGCATGGAACGAGGTAGCCTGCGAAGTAAAGCGGGCAGAGGGGGTGCGCCATGCGTAACTACGGAATGGTCATAGATCTGAATCGGTGCATCGGCTGCAGGAGCTGCGCCGTTGTCTGCAAGATCCACAACTCCGTGCCGCCGGGCACCTGGTGGCAGCGGGTGGAATCGGTCGGCTCCTCGGAGCACATGGTGCCTGCCGGCGAGGCGCCCGACCTCTCCGAGCCGTTCCTGCCGGTGCCCTGCATGCATTGCGAAGACCCGGCCTGTGTCAAGGTATGCCCTGTCGGCGCTACCTGGAAGCGGGAGGACGGTCTCGTGCTCGTCGATTATGAGCGGTGCGTCGGCTGCAGGTACTGCATGACCGCCTGCCCTTACGGCGTCAGGCAGTTCAACTGGCAGCATTCCGACGAGAGCTTTAAACAGGGATTCAGGAATGCGGGGTTCAGCGAGGAGTGGTTCCAGGACAAGGGCTACCGGTACGGCTATCCCCTCGACCACAGGACCAAGGGCAGATTGGTCTATACTCCGAAACGGCCGAAAGGCGTTGTCGAGAAGTGCACCTTCTGCGTTCAGTATGTAGACCAGGGCCTGCCGCCGGCGTGCGTCCGGGGCTGTCCCGGAAACGCGCGGGTCTTCGGGGACATGAACGATCCGAACAGCGAGATCGCGAAGGTGCTCAGGACGAGGGAGATCTTCAGGCTGAACGAGGACCTCGGCACGAAGCCCAAGGTGTTCTACATCCCGCTTGCGCGGAGAGAGGGCAAAGGAGGCATTCACTATGACAGCAAACTATAAGAAAATAATGACGATCCTCGCTGTGATCGTGGCGGTGGGACTCGGCGCATGGATATACCAGCTCCAGAGGGGGATGATCGTGACCAACATGCGTAACTCCTTCTCCTGGGGGCTCTATGTGGCGATGTGGGCCTTCTATGTCGGCACTGCCGCCGGCGGCCTCGTCGTCTCATCCGCCATTTACCTCTTCGGGGCAAAGCAGCTGAAGCCCATCGCAAAAGTGGCGTCACTGACCGCCTTCATCTTCGCCGTGGGCGCGATGATCGTGCTGCTCCCGGATATCGGGCGGCCCGAGCGGCTGCTGTACATGCTTGTCTATGCTAATTTTACCTCCATGCTCCCCTGGGACATGGTAGTCCTTTCGTCCTATGCGGTCGTTTCGGCGGTCTATACCTACGTTCTCCTGCGTCCCGATATCCTGAGCAAGGGCATTACCGTGCCCTTTGTCGGGACCCTCATGAAGCGTTCCATGACCCTCGAAGAGCTCGAGAGAGAACGGGAGAAGTCCGAGAGACGCGCAAAGCTCCTGGCGCCAGTGGCGCTGCCGCTTGCCATACTCATCCATACGGTAACGGCCTGGGTGCTCGCCACACAGCTCGCCCGGCCCTGGTGGTTCGGCGGCGTGCTCGCTCCCACGTTCATAGCAGCAGCCCTCGCCACAGGGCCTGCAGTCGTGATCCTCGCCGCGCTCACGGCATACGGATATAAGGAAAAGCTGCAGGATACCTATCGCCTGCTGGCAAAGGTCTCGGCGGCAGCGTCGATCATCATGCTCTTCATTTACTACAATGATTTCGTGGTGCGGCTCTGGTGGAACAGCGGCAGGGAGGCAGAGGCGGTGAAGCTCGTATTCCACAACTACCTCGCCATCCACGCAGTGGAGGTCGCCTTCATCCTCCTCTCGGTGGCGATTTTCCTGTCCCGCCCCTCGAGCAGGAACCGGCTGGTTGGAGGGAGCCTGTCGGTCATCACCGGGGTGTTTGCGCACCGGTTCCTGCTCATCCCTCCCGCCTATAACCTCATACCGCTGAAGCTTCCCGTCATCACGCGGGGATCGACTGCGGAATGGTCCTACCCGATAGCGATCGGAGAGGTGCGGGGGAGTCTGCTCGATCCGCAGCCGGTCTTCGCCTCGTACTGGAAGTATGTTCCGTCGATTACCGAGGCGGCCATAGCGGCAGGGGTAATGGCATTCATCCTGCTTGCGTTTATGGCCCTGATCAAAATGCTTCCTATCGAAGAGCCCGCCGGCGAGGTGAAGCAATGAACCCCTACCGGCTCTTCTCGCTCGTCTTCTCCTACCCCACGGAGAAGACGGTAGCGGCTGTTTCGGAGGCAGTGGACGACGAGGCTGCCCTCCTCACCGCCTGCGTCCAGCAGATGCAGTGCACGCCCCTCGAGCAGCTCCAGGAGGAGTACACGCGGCTCTTCATCAATTCCTATCCCACGCTCCTCTGTCCTCCCTATGAATCGTTCTACCGGGACGGAACGCTCTACGGGTCCTCCTCTGCGGAGGTGAAAGAGATTTACAAGACATACGGCCTTGATTATACCTACGAGGGGGAGCCTCCCGATCTTCTGAGCGTCGAGCTCGACTTCCTGGCATTGACGAACGACGGGGCCTTTCTCGAGCGGCTCAACGGCTGGATCTTCGCATTCACCAAGCGGGTAAAGGAGCACTCCGGGATATACGGCCCCTGTGCAGAGGAGCTGGAGGAGTTCCTGAGGGCGGCGGTGGCTCGGTGATATAGAAGAGTGCTCCCGCTAATGCAAGAAGTGGGTATCCGGAGCAAACGCTCCGGATACCCACTTCTTTGTGTGCGACAGATGAATTCTAGTATGTCGGATTAAGTCTAACCTTTTACACTTTTTATACACAGCTGATTGCTCCGCTGTTTAGTCCTCCGTGTCGGCATGTCTCGTTGCCAGAAGTTCTGACTGCCCGAGCCAATAACACGCCAGAAGGGCCGGAATCTTGAGGAGCCGGGTGCTTGCCGGAGTGCCGTCCAGCGGAACCACAGTGAAGTCCTCCATTCCCCTTGTTACCACATAACCGCGAGAAATCTTTTTTGAGGTGCAAAATTCAATGATGCCCTTCAGCTCATCGAGATCGGTATGGTG
Source organism: Nitrospirota bacterium (assembly GCA_040752355.1). Taxonomy (NCBI): domain Bacteria; kingdom Pseudomonadati; phylum Nitrospirota; species Nitrospirota bacterium. The sequence goes on from JBFMHE010000010.1 coordinate 111,827, forward strand.
GTGACGGTACTTTATTTCGAACGGGACCAGCCTTCCTCGAACATCCGCTACGATATCTACTTCATCGCTTCTTTTTCCGCGCCAGTAGGAAAAGCCGACGCTCATATCATAGTAGCGTGTGAATACATGTTTGAAAAACGCCGTCTCCACCGCCCGGCCCACTGCAACCGCATCCTGCAGCATGGCTTTCCCTTTTAATAATACACTCGGTGCAATAGCGGCATCGGCCAGGTAGACTTTGTGCCGCGCCCTGAGGATTTCTTTTCCATAACCGTAGGGCGGCAGGCGATGGATCAAATGAGTGGCCTCCAGCAGAGAGATGAAACTTGTTGCCGTGGGCTTCTTGACCTCCAAGTTTCTGCATAAATCCTGCACATCCAGAAGACCGCCGTCATGCAGACAGAGATAGAGGAATGTCTGTTCCAGCTCCAAAACCCTTCGCACACCGAAAAGCGCCGTCATGTCACGTTTGAGGACTTTGTCCACAATATCTTCGCGTAACAGTTTCTGCGCAAGGTCCACGCTTGCTACAAGGGCGCACTGGGGAAAACCGCCGCGCATCAGGTACTCGTGGAAGTGAGGAATCAGCGGTCGCGCAATGTCTCCCGCACGAACGAACTGGGCCGGTGACCAGCGAAAGAGTGTTGTCAGTGAGGCCACTTCCGGCAGCGGAGGCACGGTGATTTTTTTGAGTTGCAGGTACTCGAAAAAAGACAGGGTCGCCAGTTTAATAGTGTGCCAGCGCCCCACACCCGACTCTTGTCCCTCTGCTGTCAGCGGCGTTGCCGAGCCGGTAACAATAATGCGGCGGTTTTTGTGAAAATCGACCTGGAGCTTCAACCACGTCTGCCAGTCTCTCATAAACTGGATCTCATCAAGAAGAAGATATTCCGGTCCCTCGGCGGCAGATTCGAACTCGCGCCACAGTTTCAGCGTACCGTCAAGTCCGGCTAATTTCAGCAGTGGATGGTCAAAAGTAGCATAGAGAATATTCTGGGGTGGTACACCCGATGCTACAAGGGATTCAACAGCCTGCAGCAGCAGCGTTGTCTTGCCCACCTGCCGGGCCCCGCTCAGGAGCACTGCCCGCGGTGCAGGCGGTGTGCGAAGCCAGAGTTCCAACTCGCGAAACGCAGCTCTTCGCCATTCTGGCAGATCGGGAACACGCATTCCCGACCACCAGGGGTTGTACTGCCTGAGTACTGCAATAAGCTCTTGAGGCAATGTAATCATATGAAAGCTACCTTAATGTATTATATAAGTAAAGTATACTTTACTTATATCTCATTTTCAAGTGTCTTTTTGAAAAATAAGGGAGGCCAGCATGGACCCGATCCTGCAGACTATTGCTATGTCAACGAAGACTGGTATTTGGCTGCGGGTCAGAAAAATAAAAACCCGCCGTACGGCGGGTCGAGCGAAGTAATCCGTAATTTTGGTGGAGGCGGCGGGAATCGAACCCGCGTCCGAAAGTACTACTCTCAAGCCTCTACATGCGTATCCTGCCTATTTGATCTCGGATGCCGGACCGCCGACAGGCAGGCCTGCCGGCATCCTATCCCCTAAGTCTTTCGCCAGGAGTAAGGGAGTAACCTGGCGGCAGCCTGCTGTTTGACGCCCGTTCCAGAGCACAGACAACCCTGGAGGAGCGTGCTGCTTTTAGTTAAGCAGCGAGTGCCAGTTCGTTGTTGGCGTTTGTGTGTGTTCCATCTTTTTACGTGGTGATGGAGCCACGGCATGCCACTTGAGCCTCATAACCCCCGTCGAGCCCAATCGCCCCCGTTGATTACATAATTATTATACCATAGAACGGTGGGGAAAAGCCTGTCTTCCGGAACGTGCGGTATCTGCTAAGGCTCTGATAAGCAAGGTGAACTCAGGAGGGATCAGCGGCTCCGCATCGCCCTCTCGATGTCCCTCTTCGCCTCGCGTTCCTTGATGGTCTCGCGCTTCTCGTACTCCCGCTTCCCTCTGGCGAGCCCGACCTCGACCTTGGCATAGGGGCCTTTGAAATAGATCTTGAGCGGCACCAGGGTATAGCCTTTCTGCTGCGCCTTCCCCCTCAGCCGCTCGATCTCCTTCTTGTTCAGGAGCAGCTTCCGCGTTCGCAGGGGCTCGTGGTTCATGATGTTGCCGTGGGTGTAAGGGCTGATGTGGCAGTTGAACAGAAAGACCTCTCCGTCCTTTATGAGGACATAGCTGTCTTTCAGGTTCGCCTTGCCGTCCCTCAGCGATTTCACCTCGGTGCCGAGGAGCTGGATGCCGGCTTCGACGGTGTCCTCGATGCTGTAGTCATGGAAGGCTTTCCTGTTCTGTGCAACTATTTTCATATGTCTTTATGATACCAGAAAAACGGCTGCAAACCGTAACGGGGTTGAGACGCCTTATCCCCGCCCTTTAATAAAGTAAAGAGAATCATCTATAATTCTATTCAATCTCAAAAGAGGCCGGAGGAAGAGAATGAAACGACTGGTGCTTGTAGTGCTGATCGTGCCTTTGCTCGCCGCGTGCGGCGGGAAAAAGGACGTGAAGAAGGTGTCCGAAGATTCGAAGCTTGCGACCGAAGCCTTCGCCGTGGCCGAGGCGCTCAAGGACGCCTATACACGCAAGGATATCGCCGCGATAGAGAAGAACACGACGAAGGAGGGCCTCCAGGCCGTCAGCAGGACGGTCCGGAGCTTCGATTCCGCAGATCTCTCCTTTACTCCCGCATGGGTCGAGATAGAAGACGGCACCGTGCATCTCAACGTGTCCTGGAAGGGGACCTGGAAGCGGGGGAGCGCCGTTACCGAAGAGCGCGGCATGGCGGTCTTCGTAATGAAGGGCAGACCGCTCAGAGTAGATGCCATTCTGCGGGCCAACCCTTTCAGGCATCCGGAATAGCGAGCCGGGGAGAAGAAAAAGAGTGGCACTCCCCCCTTCCGGGGGGAGTGAAACAGCCTCGAAGGCTGCTTATAAGAGGGAGGACATGAGGATAATCAAACGGTCAGCGACCGGTTCAGTTCTTGCAGATCAAGGCCGTGCACTTCATGTCGATGGCGGTGGCCCTGTCGTCAACAATGACTTTGCAGTCGTACGAGACCTTGCTGTAGGCGCTCAAGCCGTAGTCTTCGAGCATCTTCATTGTTGATCGGGTCTGCACCGTCAGTTCCTTTCGTCTCATGGCGAACCTCCTTGTTGCCGTGATACTCGGGCTGCCTTCCCTGGCAGTTTCGTCACTATACTTATCGTACTTCGGTCAAAATTCTTTAACGGCGGGAGGTCGCTTCGTGCTTCAGCGGGGCGCGGTGCGGCTGTTCCACGGTCCTTTGAGCGTCGGGGCTGCCAGTGCTTTACCCAGCAGGCGCAGGAATTCGGGGCGGGGCATCTCCCGCGCGCCGAGGCTCATGAGATGGGGGGTGGTCACCTGGCAGTCGATGAGGGTGAAGCCCCATGCGGTGAGCTGCTTCACCAGCGTAACGAAGGCGACCTTCGAGGCATCGCTCCGGTGCGCGAACATCGACTCGCCGAAGAAGACGCTTCCCAGTGCCACGCCGTAGAGGCCTCCTGCAAGCTCGTCGCCGTACCAGCTCTCTACCGAGTGGGCATACCCGGAATGGTGGAGACGGATATACGCCTCCCTCATTTCCGGGGTGATCCATGTCCCCTCCTCTCTCTTCCTCCGGACCGTCGCGCAGCTGCCGATGACTTCATCGAAGGCGGTATCCATGGTGACCCTGTAAGCATTCTTGTTCATGACCTGCCGCAGGCTGCGGGACACCTTCAGGTCAAGGGGAGCGAGCACGAGACGGGGATCGGGCGACCACCAGAGGATAGGGTATCCCTCTGAATACCAGGGGAATATCCCCATGGAGTAGGCGAGGATAAGGCGCTGCTCGGTCAGATCCCCGCCCACGGCCAGGAGGCCGTCCTTTTCGGCGAGATGAGGAGGGGGAAAGACGAGCCTGCGCGATAATCGAAACACGGGCATAACGTTATATTATCAAAATGAGTTATAGAGGAGTATTACGATTACGGAGGAGCGGGGGCTGGACTTCGAAGAGTTTTCCAGCGATACCTTGAAGTATTAGCTAACCACGATTATAGCCTTACTGGAAGACCACTTCTGCGTCTTTAGCAATAAACCTTCAAGGCCAGTGATGGTATTCCATCGCTTTGAAAGCTCTTCGAAGTCCAGCCCCCGCTCCTCCCCCTGCTCATTCAGTTAGACGTTCTAGGAGTAGTTGAAGGTCAGGCGGTCGTCTTCGAGATCGATGAGGACCTTGCCGCCCTTTCTCAGCCTGCCGAAGAGCAGCTCCTCCGAGAGCGCATCCTTGATCTGCTCCTGGATGATCCGCCCCATCGGACGGGCGCCGAAGAGCGGGTCGTAGCCCCTTTCGCCGAGCCAGAGCCCCGCCTTATCCGAGAGGACGATCTCGACCTTTTTCTTGCCGAGCTGCGCCTGGAGCTCGGCGACGAACTTGTCGACGATCCTGCGCATTACCGGCGGCGTTATGGCATTGAAGGTGATGACGCCGTCGAGGCGGTTTCTGAACTCTGGGCTGAAGAGGTTGTTGATCGCATCCCTGCCCTTGCCCTGCGTATCCCTGCTCCGGTCGCCGAAACCGACGACGCTCCTGGTCATGTCCTTGGCCCCGGCATTGGAGGTCATGATGAGAATGACGTTCCTGAAATCGGCCTTTTTGCCGCTGTTGTCGGTCAGGGTGGCATAGTCCATCACCTGGAGCAGGATGCTGAAGAGATCGGGATGGGCCTTTTCGATCTCGTCGAGCAGCAGCACGCAGTAGGGATGCTTTCTGATGCCGTCGGTGAGCAATCCCCCCTGGTCGAAGCCCACATAGCCCGGAGGCGCGCCGATGAGCCGGGCCACGGCGTGCTTCTCCATGTATTCGCTCATGTCGAAGCGCATGAAGTGGACGCCGAGCACCGCAGCCATCTGCTTCGACACCTCTGTCTTGCCGACGCCCGTCGGCCCGGTAAAGAGGAAGGAGCCGATGGGCCTGTCCGGCGAGCCGAGCCCGGCGCGGGAGCGCTTGATGGCAGCGACAAGGGTATGGATGGCGTTATCCTGGCCGAAGACCACCCGCTTCAACTCATCCTCGAGCGTCCTCAGGCGGTCCATATCAGAGGCCGAGATGCTGCGCGACGGGATCTTCGCGATCTTGGCGACGATCTTCTCTATATCCGCAATGCCGATGACTTTATTCTTCTTGGAGGGAGCGAGCTTGAGGGCGGCTCCTGCTTCATCGATCACATCGATGGCCTTGTCGGGCAGGTAGCGGTCGTTGATGTATTTCGCAGAGAGCTCCGCCGCTGCCCTCAGGGCGTTCCGTGCAAAGGTGACGCCGTGGAACTCCTCGTAGCAGCTCTTCAGGCCGTCGAGGATACGGACCGTCTCCTCGATCGAGGGCTCCTGGATATCGATCTTCTGGAACCTCCGGGAGAGGGCGCGGTCCTTGTCGAAATGATTCCGGTATTCCTCGTAGGTGGTTGCGCCGATGCAACGGACCTTGCCGGAGTTCAGCAGGGGCTTCAGGATATTCGAGGCGTCCATCGAGCCGCCGCTCGTAGCCCCGGCTCCGACGATCGTATGGATCTCGTCGATAAAGAGGATGGCATGCGGGATCTTCTCGATGGCCTTCAGGGTCGCCTTCAGGCGCGCCTCGAAGTCGCCGCGGTACTTCGTGCCTGCGAGCATGCCGCCCAGGTCTATGGCGAAGACTCTCGACTTCCTGAGCGCCTCCGGCACCTTGCCCGTATGGATCTTCAGCGCGAGGCCTTCCACGATGGCGGTCTTGCCGACACCGGGCTCGCCGATGAAGATGACGTTGTTCTTCCTGCGTCTGCTCAGGACATGGATCGTCCGCTCCAGTTCGATATCGCGTCCTACGAGGGGATCGATGCCGCCCTGCCGCGCCTTCTCGACGAGGTCCACCGAGAACTGTTTCAGGGGATCTTTGACAGGGGCCTCTTTTCCGCCCGGCTCTGTCCGCTCGTGACGCTCCTGCGTGTCCGGCTCCCCGGAGGGTTTCGAGACCCCGTGGGAGATGTAGTCGAGCACATCGAGGCGGCGTATGCCCTCGGACTCGAGGAAAAAGGCGGCATGCGAGTCCTCTTCCATCAGAATGCTCGCCAGGAGATCGCCGGCATCCGCTTCCTGTTTCCCTGCAGACTGCACATGGTGCAGCGCCCGCTGGATCACCCGCTGGAAGCCGATGGTCGTCTTCGGGTAGGCGTCGACATTCCTGGATACCGCAGGGACGCTCTCCTTGAAGAAATTCTCGAGTGCTGCCTTGAGATGCGCGACCGTGCCCCCGCACCGGGTGATGATCTCGCTGCCCCCTTCGTCGTGGAGCACGGCATAGAGGATGTGCTCTACGGTCAGGTACTCGTGCCTCCTCTTTTCCGCCTCGCGGATGGTCGCTTCTATGGACAACTCCAGCTCTTTGTTGATCATTCCTGCTCCATGATGCACTTGAGCGGAAACTGTCTCTTGCGGGCCATGTCATGCACCGCAGCGACCTTCGTCTCCGCAATATCTTTTGTATACACGCCGGCGACCCCTTTGCCGTTCTTGTGGACATTCAGCATGATCCGGGTGGCTTCCGGCGTCGACTTGTGGAAGACCGTCTCGAGTACCTGAACGACGAAGTCCATCGTCGTATAGTCATCGTTGAGGAGGATGACTCGGTACTGCCGGGGCGTCTTCGGCTTCTGCCTGGTCTTCTCCTCGAGTTCTTCAGCGAAGGTGAGCTCGTTCTCGGCCATGGTATCCGGTAGCGAAAAAAGGAGCAGCTTATTTGCAGGAGCTGCAGGAGCCCGAGCTGCACGAGGAGCAGCCCGACGAGGAGTGTTCGACACCGCTCATGCCGAATACCGAAAACTTCTTTTTCACCTCATCGGACCCGCAGTGCAGGCAAAAGACCTTCCGGTCGCCGAACACGAGCTTCTCGAACTCCTGCCCGCATTTCATGCAGGTATATTCATATATCGGCATCGCTGCTCACCTGCCCCTTCCGCCAGTGCTCTGTTCTCTTGTAAAAATCTACTTTTAGTATAACATAGAGCTTGAATTATTGAAGCAAATCCATTATGGTAAAAAGAGTGCGTGACCTATACTGCAGAGCTATGTACCGTTATGGTTGTTGTAGCTTTGCGCGGCGGGCCGCGATAGCGGCGTCGCAGGCGCGCGATCTATGGAGAGCACAGAGGAGGGAGCATGGGGGTCAGCAAGGGGCCTGGCATTCAGGACAATTTTCTCAATCAGCTCAGGAAAGAGCGGATACCGGTCATCATCTATCTCACCAACGGCGTACGGTTGAAGGGCTTTGTCAAGGCCTTCGACAACTTTGTTATTCTGCTCAAAGAATCGAACGAACAGCTGATTTACAAGCATGCCGTCTCGACCATCGTCCCTGAAAAGCATGTCGACCTGAGGATCGAGAGCAGCGAAGAGGGCTGAGGCGCGATGCAGACCCTCAAGAACCCTCTGCCCACCGTTGATATCATCATCGAATACAAGGGCGGCATTGTACTGATCGAGCGCAAGAACCCTCCTCACGGCTGGGCTATCCCGGGGGGCTTTGTCGATTACGGCGAAAGCCTCGAGGACGCTGCGGTGCGGGAGGCGAGGGAGGAGACGGGGCTCGAGGTGATGCTGGTCCGGCAGTTCCACACCTACTCCGCTCCCGGACGCGATCCCCGGTTCCATACGATAACCACCGTATACACCGCAAAGGCTGAGGGCGAGGCGCAGGCGGGCGATGACGCGAAGCAGGTCGGCGTTTTCACGGAGAGCACGCTGCCCGAGGCTATCGTATTCGACCACCGGGACATACTGGACGACTATTTCAGAGGGAGATATTGATATATGTTACAGTCGATGAGGAAGCATGCAAAATACTTCTATTTTCTCTTTTTCCTGGTCATCCTCAGCTTCATTTTCTGGGGGGTCGGCACGGTCGACCAGCAGACGTCGGTGACCGTCGCCGAGATAGGAAAAGAGAAGATAGACGCCGAGGAGTTCTGGCGGACCTATGAGCGGATGCGGGGGACCCTGCGGGAGCTCTACAAGGGGCAGTTTACCGAGGAGATGGAGAAGAACATGAAGCTCAAGGAGACCGTTCTCAACAACCTCGTCGAAGAGCGCGTCCTCCTGGTCGCCGCCCATGACCTGGGGCTCACGGTGACGGACAAGGAGCTCCAGGAGGTGATCACCAGCGACCCCAATTTCATGAGGGACGGCATCTTCAGGAAGGATGTCTATTTCAGGACCCTCGAGCTCAACAGGTTGACCCCCGAGGCCTTCGAGAACATGCTCCGGCGGCAGCTCCTCGCCGCGAAGATGCGGCAGCTCATCGCCTCCTCGGTGGAGGTTAACCCGACCGAGCTGAAGAACCTGCCCCCCGACCCTGCCCAGGCGGATGCCGCACGCCAGAGCATGCTCATGGAGAAGCAGAGCGCTGCGGTGAGGTCCTATGTAGACGGCCTGAAGCAGCGGATGAATGTGAAGGTAAATACGGATATCCTTTCATAATCGCTCCCGTACCCGTATCCAGAAGCCGGGCGTCAGAAGAGGACGCCCGGCTTCTGACTTCCGATCACTAAAAATGGTATAATCGTATTCAAAATTTTTAAAGGGGTATGCAGACATGCTTGATGACAAGTTGCCGCTCGGCTTGACCTTTGACGACGTGCTCCTGCTTCCGGCCAAGTCCGATGTCCTGCCGAGGGATGTCGAGGTGAGCACCAAGCTGACCAGGAATATAAAGCTCAATATACCCATCATCAGCGCGGCCATGGATACGGTCACCGAGGCGAACCTCGCGATCTCGATGGCCCGCGAGGGGGGAGTGGGCATCATTCATCGCGCCATGACGCCCGAGAGGCAGGCCCTCGAGGTGGACAAGGTCAAGAAGTCGGAGAGCGGGATGATCGTCGATCCCATCACGATCGCTCCCGATGCCTTGATCGCCGAGGCGCTGGAGCTGATGGAGCGGTACCGGATCTCGGGTGTCCCGGTGACTACGAAGGGGAAGCTCGTCGGCATCCTGACGAACAGGGATATGCGGTTCGAGACCAATTTCAGCAGGAAGGTCTCTGACATCATGACAAAGGAACGCCTGATCACCGCTCCGGTCGGCACGACGCTCGAGAAGGCGAAAAAACTGCTCCACGAGTACAAGATAGAAAAGCTTCCCATCGTGGATGACGACTACACCCTGAAAGGGCTCATAACCATAAAGGACATCGAGAAGAGGAAGAAATATCCCCATGCCTGCAAAGACCGCATGGGCCGGCTGCGGGTCGGCGCCGCTGTCGGCGTCGGCGACGAGGCGGTCCACCGGGTAGAGCTGCTCGTCAAGGCAGGGGTCGATATCGTCGCCATCGATACCGCCCACGGCCACTCGAAGGCAGTCATCAACACGCTCAAGGAAATCAAGAAGAAGTTCGATATCGATGTCATCGCCGGCAATGTGGCGACCGCTGAAGGCGCGCGCGACCTGATCAAGGCGGGCGCCGATGCCGTGAAGGTGGGTATCGGCCCGGGCTCGATCTGCACGACCCGCATCGTCGCCGGCGCCGGCGTCCCCCAGCTCACGGCTATCAAGGAGTGCTATTCGGTCTCGTCGAAGACCGATACGCCGCTCATTGCGGACGGCGGGATCAAGTATTCGGGTGACGTTACCAAGGCTATCGCCGCAGGCGCCCACTGCATTATGATCGGCAGCCTTTTTGCCGGGACCGCCGAGTCGCCGGGCGAGACGATCCTCTACCAGGGGCGGAGCTACAAGACCTATCGCGGCATGGGCTCGCTCGGCGCCATGGAGCAGGGAGCGAAGGACCGCTACGGACAGCAGGGGGTCGAAAAGGAGAAGCTCGTTCCCGAAGGGGTCGAGGGCAGAGTCCCCTACAAAGGGCCCCTTGCGCAGAGCGTACACCAGCTGGTGGGAGGCCTTCGCGCCGGCATGGGATACTGCGGCTGCAAGACCCTCGAAGAGATGCGGAAGAGCGCGCGGTTCATACAGATCACGAATGCGGGATGGCGCGAGAGCCACGTCCATGACGTCATCATCACCAAAGAGGCTCCCAATTACCGCATAGAACAGTAAGGCCGTAACGCGTGATGGGTAAAAAGGCCGTGATGCGAAAGGGGTAATGCGTGGCGGGCGAAAGGATAAAAGGCTGAAGAGAGAATGCAGTTACCGATCACGCATTACGGATTACCGATTACGGGAGTTATATGACACACGATGAAAAAATACTCGTCCTCGACTTCGGCTCGCAATATACGCAGCTGATCGCCCGCAGGGTGCGGGAAGGGAAGGTCTATTCCGAGATATTCCCCTTCAACGCCCCCCTCGAGAAGATCAAGGCGTTCAAGCCGAAAGGCATCATCCTCTCCGGCGGCCCCTCCAGCGTCTACGACAAGGGGGCGCCGATTCCCGACCTCGAAGTCTTCAGGCTCGGTGTCCCGGTGCTCGGCATCTGCTACGGCATGCAGCTCATGGCCCACGCCCTCGGCGGAGAGGTGGCAAAGGCTGCGAAGCGGGAGTACGGCCATGCCGAGCTCATGGTCGATATCGATGCCGACCTCCTCTGGGGCGTATCGCAGAAGACGAAGGTCTGGATGAGCCATGGGGACAGGATAGAGATACTTCCCGAAGGCTTTGCCATCGCCGGGCATACCGATAACTCTCCCGTCGCCGCCATGGCGAACAGGGAGAAGCGCTTCTATGCGCTGCAGTTCCATCCCGAGGTCGTGCATACCGATGAAGGGACCAGGATACTGCACAACTTCATGTACACGATATGCGGATGCAAGCCGACCTGGGAGATGGCTTCCTTCATAGAGTGGGCGGTGGACGATATCCGCGCGAAGGTGGGCACAAAAAAGGTGATCTGCGCCCTCAGCGGGGGGGTCGATTCATCGGTAGTGGCGCTGCTCATCCATAAGGCGATCGGCGAGCATCTCACCTGCATCTTTGTCGATAACGGCCTCTTGCGGAAGGGCGAGGCGGAAAAGGTCAGGAGGACCTTCGAGGACCACTTCCGCGTCAACGTCCTCCACGTCGATGCCCGGAAGCGCTTTCTCGACCGGCTTTCGGGCATTACCGACCCCGAGCGGAAAAGGAAGATCATCGGCAACGAGTTCATCGTCGTCTTCGAGGAGGAGGCGAAGAAGATCACCGATGCCGAATTCCTGGCCCAGGGGACCCTCTACCCCGATGTCATCGAGAGCGTCTCCTTCAAAGGCCCTTCGGCGGTCATCAAGAGCCACCATAATGTGGGCGGCCTGCCCGAGGTGATGAAGCTCCAGCTCGTCGAGCCGCTGCGGGAGCTGTTCAAGGATGAGGTGCGGGTGATGGGTATCGAGCTCGGCCTGCCCGAAGAGATCTGCTGGCGGCATCCCTTCCCGGGCCCCGGCCTCGCGATACGGTGCATCGGCGATATCACGTTCGAAAAGCTCGAGATCCTGAGGGAAGCGGACGCCATCGTCCTCGAAGAGATAAAGGCTGCCGGGCTCTACCGGGACATCTGGCAGGCCTTCGCCGTCATCCTTCCGGTAAAGACGGTGGGCGTGATGGGCGACGAGCGGACCTACGACTACGCTGTTGCGGTGCGCGCCGTTACGAGCCTCGACGGGATGACCGCCGACTGGGCGAAGATCCCCTATGAGGTGATGGGAAGGATCTCGAACAGGATCATCAATGAGGTGAAGGGCGTCAACCGGGTCGTCTACGACATCACCTCGAAGCCTCCCGGAACCATCGAGTGGGAGTAACGACCGTAATACGTGATTCGTGATGAGTAATGAGTAATGAACAAAGACTGACTAAGAGCGTTCAGCACAATGAGATCGTATGCTGCAGGAGTGCCACTCCTCTGCCTCCGGCGGATAGGGAGTCCCTCCTGAGGCAGGGAAAGATTCCGGACTAGCCGGAATGACAGTCTTTTGTTTTGCTGGGTACTTTTAGCACGCTCTTTCGCCCGTCACGCATCACGCATTACACATTACGATATATGGACCTGAAGGCATATCTCAAGGAAAGAAAAGCCCTCGTCGACTCGTTTCTCGACGCCTACTTCGCATCGCCCCTGGCGCCCAGGGCGCTGCAGGATTCAATCGTCTACTCTCTCTCGGCAGGAGGGAAAAGGGTCAGGCCTATTCTCTGCCTCGCTGCTTACGAAGCCTGCGGCGGCGCAGCCTCTTCGATCGTTTCCTGCGCATCGGCGCTCGAGATGATCCACACCTACTCGCTCATCCATGACGACCTGCCGGCCATGGACAATGACGACCTGCGGCGCGGCAAGCCGACGAACCACAAGGTCTTCGGGGAAGGGATGGCGATCCTTGCCGGAGACGGGCTCCTTACCGAGGCGTTTTACCTTCTGTCCGGCAGCCGGATGCCCTCGTCTCAGCTGCCGCCGGCAGTGCTGCTCGCCGTGATCGGCGAGGTCGCGCAGGCTGCCGGTATTCAGGGAATGGTGGGGGGGCAGGCCCAGGACCTTCTCTCTGAGAATGCCGAGCCCGATGCCGAGACGCTCGCGTATATCCATATGCACAAGACCGCGGCGCTGCTCGCAGCTTCGGTGCGTATAGGAGGCATGATGGCCTCTGCGTCGGAGCCGCAGCTCTCCGGCCTGACCGCCTATGGAAAGAGCATCGGCCTCGCCTTCCAGGTGGTGGATGATATCCTCGATATCGAAGGCGCGACCGAGGTGCTCGGAAAGCCGCAGGGGTCGGACGAGAAAAAGAAGAAGATGACCTATCCCCGGCTTTACGGTATCGAGGCATCGCGGGAGAAGGCGCGCGGGCTCGTCAACGATGCCCTCCGGTCGCTCGAGGTCTTCGATGCAAAGGCCGACCCCCTGAGGGAGATTGCCCGCTATCTCCTCGTGCGAAAGAGCTGACCGCCCCTGATCACCGACTTCAGCCGAGCCCTGATCGTGTCTGCCGCAAACGGATAAAATCGCGGAAGTTGGTTTATAATATGAAGTAACACTTGATAACTGCTCACAATCCGTAGCGATAAGGGATCGGACTAAATATCATGCTTTTAGAAAAGATAGAATCCCCTCTCGATATAAAGTCATTCACCAGTGAGGAGCTGCATACCCTTGCCGAGGAGTTGCGGAGCAGCATCCTCGAACGGGTCTCCCTCAACGGCGGGCACCTCGCATCGAATCTGGGCGTTGTCGAGCTCACGATCGCGCTGCATTATGTCTTCAGCTCTCCCGAAGACAAGATCGTATGGGATGTCGGGCATCAGTCCTACTCCCACAAGCTGCTGACCGGACGCTTCACCGCCTTCCCCACGATCAGGAGGCACAAGGGCATCTCGGGCTTCCCCAGGATCGTAGAGAGCCCCCACGATGTGTTCGGGACCGGACACAGCTCCACCTCCATCTCCGCAGCCCTCGGCATCGCCGAAGGGCGGGACAGAAAGGGCGAGCGGTTCAAGGTGATTGCCGTCATCGGCGACGGCGCCCTCACCTCGGGGCTCGCCTTCGAGGGGCTCAACCAGGCAGGCCATCTGAGGAAGGACCTCATCGTCATTCTCAATGACAACGAAATGTCCATTGCGCAGAACGTCGGCGCGCTCTCCAATTACCTGAGCAGGGTGCTGACCGGCACGTTCTATCAGAAGTTCAAGAAAGAGACGAAGGCCTTTCTCGAAGGCATCCCCCGCATCGGCGGATCGGTGGCGAAGATCGCCCAGAAGGCCGAGGGGAGCCTCAAGGGCTTCTTCCTCCCCGGCGGTCTCTTCGAGGACCTGGGGTTCAACTACGTCGGTCCCATCGACGGGCATGACCTCCCCCTGCTCATCGAGACGATGCAGCGGATCAAGAGCGCCGGCGAGCCGATCCTCATCCATGTGGTCACGAAGAAAGGGAAGGGGTATAAATATTCGGAAGAAGACCCGTGCGTCTATCATGGGACCGGCCCCTTCGAGGTCGATACCGGCGTGGTGAACAGCCAGAAGCCCTCCTCCGAGGCTCGTACGCTCGATTCCTGCGTTTCGTTCAGCGATGCCTTCGGCCACGCCCTCACCGAGATCGCCCTCGGGGATGAGCGGGTGATCGCCATCAGCGCTGCGATGAAGGAAGGCACCGGTCTGGGCGGGTTTGCGGAGCGCTTCCCGGAGCGGTTTTACGATGTGGGCATAGCGGAGCCGCATGCCGTCACCTTTGCCGCAGGGCTCGCGACGCAGGGGCTGCGTCCGGTGGTGGCGATCTACTCCACCTTTCTGCAGCGAGCCTATGACGAGATCATCCATGATGTCTGCCTCCAGAACCTCCCGGTCGTCTTTGCCATCGACAGGGCCGGGATTGTCGGTGAGGACGGAGCGACCCATCAGGGCCTGTTCGATATATCCTATCTCAGGCATATTCCGGGGCTCCTCGTCATGGCGCCGAAAGACGGACAGGAATTGAAGGCGATGCTCGAGCTCGCGGTGAAGCACAACGGGCCCTCAGCTATACGCTATCCCCGGGGAGGAGTCCCCCGCTTCGAGGCGGCGGCAGAGGGATTTTCTCTGGTGAAGGGAGCCGCCGAGATGATCATGGACGGCGCCGATGTGGCCATTGTCGCGGTAGGGAATGCGGTAGTCCCCTCGCTGCGGGCCGCCGAGCAGCTGAAGCGCGAGGGCATCAGTCCGTGCGTGGTGAACGCCCGTTTCATAAAGCCCCTCGACGAGCGGCTCATCACGATCCTCGCCGAGCGGATAGGACGTATCGTCACCGTCGAAGAGAATCTCCTGGCCGGCGGATTCGGCTCTGCTGTGCTCGAGAGCCTGAACAGGGCGGGGGTGCAGGAGGCGGTCGTCAAGAGGCTCGGCATCGACGACCTCTTTGTCGAGCACGGCAGCCAGAAGGTGCTGCGCAAGCTGTACGGGCTCGACGAGGAGGGTATCTGCCGGGCGGCGCGCTCGCTGTGCAGCGAGCCCCGCTCCAGTGCCGTCTGAGGTGGTCCTTTAGTCCCTCGCATGGTGCGATGCCCGTGACGAAACCCGCAAAAGAGCGCCTCGATAAGGTCCTGGTCGATCGGGGGCTGGTGGCGAGCCGCGAGCGGGCGCGGGCGATGATCATGGAAGGCAAGGTCCTCGTGAACGGCATGCCGGTGACCAAGGCCGGCGCGCTGGTTGCCGCAGACGCCCCGGTCGAGCTCAAGGACGGAGATATCCCCTACGTCAGCCGGGGAGGGCTCAAGCTCGAAGCGGCGATCACCCACTTCTCCATCCCCCTCAAGGACAAGATCGCGATGGATGTCGGCGCTTCCACCGGCGGCTTCACCGACTATATGCTCCGGCATGGCGCTCAGCGGGTCTATTGCGTCGATGTCGGGTACGGGCAGCTTGCGTGGAAGCTGAGGCAGGACCCCCGTGTCGTGCTGCTCGAGAGGACCAATATCCGGCATCTCGAACGCGGGGGGGTCCCCGATGCCGTCGATATCGCGGTCATCGACGTCTCCTTCATCTCCCTCGAAAAAGTAGTGCCGCCTGTTCTTCAGTTCCTCAAAGAGGAGGGTGAAGTAGTGGCGCTCATAAAGCCCCAGTTCGAAGTGGGCAAGGGAGAGGTCGACAAGGGCGGGGTGGTGAAGGACGAGGGGAAACGGGCCAGGGCGGTCGAACGGGTCAGGAGCGCCCTCGAATCGCTCGGGCTCGCCACGGTCGGCATCATTCCCTCGCCGATTCTAGGGCAGAAGGGGAACCGGGAATATCTCATCTACTCGAAGCGCACGGCTCGAGCATAAACACGCACTGCCGGTAGTTTCAACGTTGTCTACGCACTAAAGGCAGAGCGGTTTTAAAGCCGTTACAAATGCAACGGTGGATCATCAGTATGCCCTTACGGCGATAGGATCATTGGTTGTTTCATCTCCCCCTGTGGTCACCTTGAGTCCACTCACGCTCAAACAACCTCCCGGGTTACTATCGCTCCA